>DXAQ01000118.1 GCA_019116905.1 Candidatus Mucispirillum faecigallinarum
GGGAAACAGCAACATTTGTTCTATATAGTTGTGCCTAATTTTTAAGCAAAATATATAAATTTAATCACTAAGCGCAGCAGGCATAAAATAATATTTTTTTAATTATTCTGCTTGCAAAAAAATATATTATATTATATATTATATGTAGTAAGTTTATATATTTATATATCAGGTTGATATTAAAGCAGCACGCTTGGTTCTTCCTTGAATTTTTGAGGAGATTATGAGTGTTTCTGCTTTAACAAATACTTTTTACAATTATGTTCCAGTTACTTCATCACAATATGACAGTAATTCTTCCAGCAGTTCAGTTAACAGTCAAAATACTGAAAGTGTTAAAGCAGTAGATGAGAAATCAAGCCAAATTCAAGCAACACCAAACACTTATAAAGAAAACAGCGAAAATACTTTAAATAATAATTCTAATAATAATAACGATAATGCGTCATATTTAACTGGCGAAGAAATATTAGCATCAAGGCCTGAAAATAAAAGTGAAAAATCAACTAATATGTCAGCAAATGGGTTAACTGATGCAGAGCAGGAACAGGTTGATGAGCTTAAAAGCAGAGACAGGGAAGTAAAAGCTCATGAACAGGCACACATGGCAGCAGGCGGCTCCTATGTTAAAGGTGGAGCAAGCTATGAATATCAGACAGGACCAGACGGCAGGCGGTATGCAGTTGGCGGCAGTGTAAATATTGATACATCCCCTGTACCTGATGACCCAGAAGCTACTATTGCAAAAGCACAGGTTGTTATAAAAGCTGCCCTTGCACCAGCAGAACCATCTGGGCAAGACCAAAAAGTTGCTTCACAGGCAAGGCAGATGATGAGTGATGCACGTCAGGAATTAAACAGTGTAGATAATACTCAACAACAGGATACAACATCTGCTGAAGAAACAAACAGCCAGGCAGAAGAAACACAAAATAATTCTTCTAATAATGAAAGTTCAACCAGTACTGCATTTCAATCAACATTAGGCAGCAGTGATACTGTAAACCAAAGCAGTAAAAACACAGACAATAATAATACAGCAAATACTTCAAATGTAGATAAAGCAGTAAATCAGTCATCTTCTGCTCAAGCTGCTGCAATAAATCAAAATAATAATTCTGCACCAGCAGGGCAAAGCAGTAAAACAAATAATGCCACAGCCACAGCTTACAGTGCAGGCTCACTTATTTCTTTAATAGCTTAATATTATTATATTAGTGGAATGGGAATTTTTAGCTATTAATATATTATACTTCATAAAGTGTATCAATTATTCTTATATGGTTCATAACTAGAGTATTATAAGATTATTCGCCTGTTTGCACAGGCTCTGAATGAATATTTTTAATCTTTTATTAAAAATTTCTAAAGCAGCTTTTCTATTTCTTTCCTATTCGTACGGGATAATACAGCTCTCGTAAAAAAACGCTCGCCACACTCACAGCCTGTACGATTTCCGCAAGCAATAGCAAAAAATAAAAATCAGAAGTTGCAGAGACTGCAGGAGTTAAGTCTTATAATTTTATGACTTGAATATAATACTTTTCTTCATTGTCTTATTCAGGCGAAAAATGATTTATATTAATTGTTTTCTGTATCCTGCTTTAAGCCGCTGACCTTATAAAAATAAAGCTGAACATCTCCGTCCCTGATGCTCCTAAGCCTGTATATGCTGGATTCTTTAACTTCTGAAAAATATTTCTCTAAACCTGCTTTCTGATTTTTTGATACATATATACCATAACTGCCAGCACATTCATCTAATGTGCATGCCTCAGGGTATAATATAGTATTATAGGAAAGTATAGATGATAACTCCGGCTTATCTGTAAAAATACAGTCCCCTGGAACTATTAAATCCTGCAGAGAAAGTCTTATAGACTCATATACCCGCGTGTTTTCCATATAGCTTGGTGTAAGAGGTGATTTACTGTTAATGTTTGTATACACTGATACAAGCACTAAAACTGCAGTAATAGCACCGATTACTATTTTGTATCCATATATTTCATAAAAATAGCCTGATAAAATTAAGGCAGGTATAATAACAGCTCCAAAATAACGAACATCATACTCTGTTACAATACTACTGATAATGCCGCTTATGCCAAATATTATACATGCTGTAAGTAATGGTAAAACAATATTGTCTTTTATTTTATGCTTAACAGCTGTATAAAAAACAAATAATACAGGCAGATATATAAACATTATTAATAATACTTTATACAATAACTGATTTGATGAATGAACAGGATATTTATAAAATAAATCAAATACACCAAAATAATGCATCATTCCAAGCACAATAACTGATATAATAGTGATAATTGTAACTGCTGTGTAAGAACTGCTTTTAAATGAATCTTTTTTAATAAACCCATAAACAATATGATTTATTAAAAGCATTATCCCTGAAAAGTCTACACTTACTGCACATATCATAGATAATGCCAGCATAATATAATATTTTAATGATGTATCTTTCTCTAATACAGTCATATAAAAAGCATAAATATATAAAGATGTGCAGAAAATAAAAAGTGCATTAGGTGTCATAGACATATTAGCATAAGTAACTGAAGGCGATACAAAAAATAATACAAGACTAAACCATGCACCATATATATCAGATATTTTTAAAGTAAGCTGATATATAATTACAGCAGATAATGATATAAAAATAATAGAGGGCAGCCTTAACTGTAATGATGATGAACCAAAATAATCCATACCTTTTAAAATATATTCTATTAAGCCTGTGTGGGCAAGAGTTGTCCAGGAAAGACCAATACTTTTTAAATAAATATATGCCTCATCTCCTCTGACTGGTAAAACGTATGAATTCCAGCAGTAATATATTGCTGCTAAAACAATAAAAAAAGCTGCAATTCTTCTTGTTGATGCCATAAATTATACCTCGTTTCCTATATGCTTGCCTGCAAATAAATGATTTTATAACCATTCTTATGCATAACCTTATCTAATATAAAAATATTTGAAAGCACTGCATTAATATCTACATACGATGATACCGCTGCAATAGCTAATAAATCAGAAAATTCTTGATTATTTATATATCCACTTATATATGTTGCAAAATCGTTTAAAACAACTTCATCTATTTTCAGAAGTTTTAACTGTTCATCTAAAAGCATAATGCGTTTTTTAAACTCACTGCTGAATGAATGAGTCTTTATCATTTCAAAAAGTTCACTCTGTTCTATATCTCTTGAAAGATACTCTATTACCTGACTGCTTAAATTATCTGCAACAGCTAACTCTTTTATACGTTTCATATTCGTAAGCAGCTGCTGTAATTTTAAGTTATTTTCTCTAATCTGGCTTATATACATACTTTCTGCCTGCTCATGAGTAAGCCTGCCTGCAAGAGCTCCATATATTAAATACTGCATAAACTGATAATCATCTTTATCTTCCATTATATCAAGCGTATTAAAAACATTATTATACTCTTTAGAGTTGTAATCTATATGCATACCGTTATTATCAACTTCCGCATATAAAGTAACTCCCGTTTCATAAAAATCAAGTTCTATTTCTGGTTTCTTATCATTATCTATATCTTCAATACTGCGTGGCGCATCAACACTTGGCAGATTATATTCAAAATTATATATATACTCGTTAATAGTAGCTTTTGTCATAATATCCACTATTGAGATTTTATCATTTTTTATATTAAACATAAATAACCAGGGCACATTCGTATCATTTTTTTGCTTTCCACCAATGATAATTGTATCTTTATTAATAGCAAGCCCTGTATATGTAAGGTCAGGATAATACCCACGCAGAATATTTTCAGGAGTAACAGCAAAAACATTCCTGCCCTTTTTAAAGCTAATTGTGTATACTGTGCGTTTACTAACCTTTAACTCAGATATGCCGAAAGAATACCCATCAGAGATTGCAGCTATGGGCGTAAATTCAATAAAACTAACAGCAGGTGCTGCCAGTAATGTATCAAAAGATACAAGCATAATAAAGATTAATAAAACAAAACGCAGCATATACTCCTGCCTGGTATATAAGATTATTATTCAACTATAACTTGTGATTAATAACTATCCTGCCTTTTAATGAGTTATTATTCATTTTATCAAGATATTCATTGATTTCAAAAATAGAAATTTCATTACACATAAATGAAAGAGTTTTAAGATACCAGTCCCCAGCAAGCCTGTATAATGCTTCTCTTTTAAGACTTTGAGAACATCTTAAAGAATCAATACCAACAAGATTGATACCCCTTAATATTAAAGGAAGTAATGATGATGAAAATGTTTCACTAAGCACTGCTCCACATACTGCAATTGTAGAGCCGCCTTTAACAGAGCGTATCATAGTATTTAATACATCGCCGCCAAGAGTGTCTATGCCTGCAACATATTTATCTTCAAGTAAATGTTTGCCTGATTTATCAACAAAATTATCAATAGTAAGAACTTTTTTTGCACCTAATTCTTTAATAAAGTCTTCATATTCTATATGGTTTGTAACAGCGGTAACATTATAGCCGCATAAACTTAAAATAGATACAGCAAAGGCACCAATACCATAAGATGAACCGCCAACAATAACATCTTTTGAATTAGTCTGTATTCCTGCAGCCATAATCTCCATAACAGCAATAGCAGCAGCAATGCCGTCTGAACCTAATGTCATACTGTCCTGCATAGAAAGACCTGTGGGCAGGCTCACTATCCATGATTCTGGAACGCGGACAAACTGACCAAAACCACCAGGCACTGTTTCTCCTAATCCATTACCAAAAATTAAAACTTCATCTCCCTCCCTGTAGTGGTTAGAGCTGGATTCTACGACTATCCCTGCAGCATCTACACCTGGAACATAAGGATATGTATTTGCACGAAAAGGAGTATTTTCTCTAGAAAAAAGTACATCATAAGAATTAATTGTGGAATACATAACTTTTACTAAAACATCGCCCGCAGGCAAATTTTCAGTATTTTCTAATACTACATCTTTAACCATAGTTCCATTGTTTTCTTTTATAACAAAAGACCTAAATGTACTCATCAAATGCTCCTTATTTCAACATACAGTCTGCAAATATATTACATATATTACATTACTTGATGAAAATAAAATTTCAAAAAACCATACTTATTACTTTGATACAATTTCCACTTTAATATATTTTTTTATATTTTGCAATGAAAATAATTTATAACTTATTATAATGTAAAATCTAAAAACGATTGCAACACATTAA
>DXAQ01000119.1 GCA_019116905.1 Candidatus Mucispirillum faecigallinarum
CTAATGCGTCTTTGATAGTAGGCATATCCAATTACCTCCTTCGGTGGTACTATTTCCTACTATTATTATGCGCTATTTCTCGTCAAAAATCAACCGTTTGTTGTGACATAGCCTTTTACAAAAATTTTACATTATTCTAACCAGTTTTATATTTATTTTACATATACTTTCTAAAAATAAATAAATGGAAGGTATATGAAAAAATCAAATATGTTTCAATATAAAGACAAGCTTATATTTTCTGCATCATTAATATCTGCCTTATCAATATTAATAATAATTTTAGGTATACTTATTACTCTTTTCATTGAATCTTATGATGCAATCAGCGCTTTTGGGTTTTTCAATTTTATTTTTTCTACTTCATGGGATTATAATCAGGAAATATTTGGAGCAGGCAGAGCGTTATTTGGCTCAATTGCAGCAGCTTTTATTGCAATACTGATTGCAGCACCTATGGGTATAGGTATGGCAGTATTTATTGTGGAGCTTTGCCCTTCATTTTTAAAAGGGTTTATAAGTTCTGCCATTGAGCTTTTAGCAGCTATTCCAAGTATAATTTATGGTATGTGGGGGCTTTTCATCTTTGCACCGTTTATAGAAAATACTTTGCAGAAATGGGCATCTTCCACATTAGGCAGTCTGCCTGTAATAGGCTCATTTTTTCAGGTAAACTATACTGGCGGTATAGGGCTTTTAACATCAGGCATAGTATTAAGTATAATGATTGTGCCTTTTATAGCAAGTATATCAAGGGAGGCGCTTTCTAAAGTTCCTCAAGAATTAAAAGAATCAGCCTACGGACTAGGTACAGAAAAATGGGAAGTAATAAGAGATGTTTCACTACCTTATACAAAAACAGCTATCTGGGGCGGAATAATTATAGCTTTAGGCAGAGCACTAGGTGAGACTATGGCAATAGCCTATATAATAGGTAATATGAATATATCTTTAACTTCTATATTTGACCCTTATGTTACAGTAACAAGTGTATTAGTAAATGAATTTAACGAGGCATCAGGTCTGCAGTTATCATCATTATTTTTTATGGCACTCCTACTTTTCATATTAAACTTTATCACATTAATTGCTGCAAAAATCTATATTTTAAGGAGCAGATAATATGAATTACAGGAATTTAAGGAAAATAAAAGGATATATAATGCTTATCATGTCAACTATGGCAGCAGTAATTGGAGTAATTTTGCTTTTTGCCATTCTTTATAAAGTAATACAGACAGGCATGGCTGGCTTAAATTTATCACTTTTTACGCAGGATGAAGCACCTGCCTGGCTTGAGGGGGAGGGTGGTATGCGTCATGCTTTTATAGGGCAGATTATTTTAACATTTTTTGCCTCCCTTATAGGTATACCAATAGGTATATTAGGGGGCATATATTTATCAGAATACGGCAGGTATTCAAAACTAGGCAGGTTTATAAGCAGCCTGGCAGATGTAAGTGTCAGCATACCAACAATTATAATAGGCACATTTATATATTCATTACTTGTAAAGCCATTTGGAGTATTTAACGGCTGGGCAGGTTCGGTGGCATTAGCTGTAATATTAATACCAGTTATTATGCGTACAACAGAAGATTCTTTAAAGCTTATACCTTTTCAGTTACGTGAGGCAGCACTTGCCCTTGGCACACCTTATTATAAAGTGATAAAAGATATTATATTAAAAAGTGCCTTAACTGGTATATTTACAGGTGTATCGCTTGCAATAGCGCGGGTGGCTGGAGAAACTGCGCCGCTTTTATTTACATCATTTAATAATAAATATTTATCCTGCAATATGAATGAGCCTATGCCTTCCCTTACTGTTACAATATTTCAATACGCAAGCTCTCCTTATGAAAGCTGGATAATTTCTGCCTGGGCATCATCACTTGTTATTACAGTATTTATATTACTTTCAAATATTATATTAAAACAAATTATGAAAAAAAGGAGCTTTTAATGGAAAATAATCTTGTAGAAATAGAAGTGCAAAACCTTTCATTTTTTTACGGCGAAAAGGAGGCTGTGAAAAATGTATCACTTAATATAGAAAAAAATAAGATTACAGCATTAATAGGGCCATCAGGCTGCGGCAAAACTACATTACTTCGCTGCTTTAACAGAATGCATGATTTATATAAAGGCAACAGTTATCAGGGCAGTATATTATTTAAAGAAAGAAATATACTGGAAAAAAATATAGATATGACTTCGCTTCGTGCAGAAATAGGTATGGTTTTCCAAAAGCCTACACCATTTCCTATGAGTATATTTGATAATGTAGCTTATGGATTAAGGCTGAGAGGCATAAAAAATAAAACAGAACTGCAGGACAGGGTTGAAACCGCGTTAAAAAAAGCAGCTATATGGAATGAAGTATCTGACAGGCTTTCATCATCTGCCATGGGGCTTTCAGGGGGCCAGCAGCAGCGTTTATCTATTGCAAGAACATTAGCACCAGAACCAGATGTTATACTTTTTGATGAGCCAACAAGCGCATTAGACCCAATATCTACTAAAAAAATTGAAGAATTAATGCAGGAACTTTCAGGAAGTATTACTATGCTTATAGTAACACATAATATGCAGCAGGCAGCACGTATTTCTGACAGGACTGCATTTATGTATATGGGTGAATTAATAGAGGACGGCCCTACAGATAAAATGTTTACCAACCCTGAAAAACAAATGACAGAAGATTATATTACAGGAAAATTTGGTTAATTATTATAAAAATTATAATTTAAGGAGAATAACATGTATTTAAACAGTGCAGAATATAAAGAGTTAAAATCAATGGCAGCATATATGTGCAGCATAACTCAGGAAATGGCGCAGGCTGCTTTAGAATCATATATAAATAAAGACATAAATAAAGCCCAGTATATAAGGGAGCGTGATAAGGAGCTTGATAATTACAGTTTAAAAATGGACGAACTTTCTGGTAAAATTATTGCTTTATACTGGCCGCGTGGCAGTGATATGCGTTATATTATATCTACCATTAAAATATCATCAGATTTTGAAAGGATAGGCGACCACTGTAAAAAAATAGGCAAGCAGATAATAAAACTGCAAAACAGCAGGTTTTTATTTCAAATGAATTCTATTTATGAACTTTTTGAAGATGTTGTAGATGCAGTATCTAGTGCATGTGCTGCTTATTACAGTTTAGATATTGATATGGCAGAAAAAATTATAGAAAATGATAATAAAATTGATATCTTGAAAAGTGCAGCAATAAAAGATATAATAAAATTTATGAGTGGTCATAATACAGAGACAGAAGATGCTGCTGTAACAGATTTAAAAACTGGTATTAATTTAATAAATATAGCAAGGCGTTTAGAGCGTATGGCAGACCATGCAGTAAATATTGCTGAGGCTGTTTATTATATAATTAAAGGCACACATAAGGATAAGGATTTAATAAATGAGGAATGTTCTTCTAATTGAAGATGATGCAGATATTTCAGAACTTATTGCATATAACCTGCAAAAAGCAGGCTTTAAAACACATGCAGCAGAAAATGCAAATGACGGGCTTATTATACTTGATGAAGTTGCATGTGATATTATACTTTTAGATTTAATGCTGCCAGGTTTAAAGGGAATGGATTTTTTAAATATTATCCGCAGCCGTAAAAATTCTGCAAATATACCAGTTATTATAATTTCTGCCAAAACTGCAGAAAATGATATAATATCAGGGCTTAATGCAGGGGCTGATGATTATCTGCCAAAGCCATTCAGCATGGAGATGCTTATTACTAAAATAAATACGATTTTACGCCGAGGCTCATCTATTACAGGCAGGCAGTCAAATATAATAGAGTATAAGGGTATAAAGGTAGATGATGCAAACCATAAAGTATATGCTGCAGGTAATGAAATAAAACTTACTCATAAGGAGTATGAACTTTTAAGGCTTTTTCTGCTTAATCCTGATACAATATTTTCAAGAGATATGCTTTTAAATTCTATCTGGGGTTATGACAGCCAGTCATATACAAGGACAGTAGATGCTCATATTGCATCTTTACGAAAAAAACTTATGCAGTGCGGCGATTTAATTAAATCAGTATCAAAAACAGGTTACGGGCTTGCATGATAAAATATTTCATTAAAATATTCTTAAAAATTTTTATGCCTTTTATGGCTATTTTTGCAGTATATGTAACTATCAGCTATAATGCAGAAATAAAAAATGCAGAGTTAAGTTATAAAAATATATTAAAAACTTATTATAACCTTGTTTCTACATATAAAAGTGATGATTTTAATGAAACAAAATCATTTTTTAAAAGTGCAGCATTAAACAGCAGTATACGTATAACGCTTATAGATATGCAGGGGAATGTGGTATTTGATTCATCAGTTGATGAAAATAAATTAAGCACTCTTGAAAATCATTTAACACGTAAAGAAGTGGAGCAGGCAGCAAAAGGCCATGAATTTTATGATATTAGAAAAAGTGCCACAACTGGAAAATATTCTATATATTATGCTGCACTTTTAAGTGATAAATATATTTTAAGAATAGTTTCAGACGGTGATATTTTCCATAATATATACAGCAAAGCAAAATCAGATATTATATTATTTTTATCAGTATTTTCATGCTTTATTTTTCTTGTATCTCTTTATGTTACATACAGGCTTTCTTTACCTGTAATGGAGCTTTCCCGTGTTGCAAAATCAATCAGTGAAAATAATGAGAATTTTATTATGCCTAAAATAAAAGATAAAGTTATGTCAGATGCTGCTGCACTTATATATAATATAAACAGGCAGCTTACACGTGAAAAATCACTACTTAATATGGAGCGTCATATTTTATCAAGCATAATCAACCATATTGATGAGGCAGTAATATTATTTGACCATGAAAATAAAATTGTTAAATCAAACTTTCAAGCATATTCTATTTTTAATGGGGCTGTAACAGAGGGCAAAAACCCTGTTACAGATAACAAGGATTATGAAAGTGCAGTTTTTTTTGATAATATTATTCACCATGAAAAAGGCACAATAAAAAGCATATTAAAAGAAAATATGTATGAAATATATATAAGAAATATGCAGAAATACCGCCTTGTAGTAATAAGGGATATAACATCATCAGCAGATTATGAAGATTTTAAGGCAGAATTAACAGCAAATATTGCCCATGAGATAAAAACACCTGTTGCCATAATTATGGGGGCAGCAGAAACTTTAATTAATGATGATAATATGCCTGCAGATTTATCAAAAAAGTTTTTAAATAAAATTTATTCAGGCAGTAACAGGCTTAATAATATAATTAACCAGACATTAGAGTTATACCGCCTTGAAAATACTGGTGTATTTATTGAGGAAAAGGCAGATATTTCCCAGATTATTTCAAATATTGTTTTGCAGGATACAGGTAAAAAGATAGTATATCATAATAATACTAACAGACTTTATAATATAGACAGCTTTCATGTGGAGATGATACTTACTAACTTAATAAATAATGCCTGCAAGTATTCAAGCGGTGATATAATAGATGTATTAATACATGAAAAAAACGGCGCATTAATTATAGAAGTAGCAGATATGGGCCCAAAAATTGCAGAAAAAGAGCGGGACAGGATATTTGAAAGATTTTATACTGTATCAAAATCAAGGTCTAATTCAGGCTTTGGGTTAGGGCTTTCTATTGTAAAGCATACTGCATTTATGTATGGGGGCAAAGCAAAAGTATTTGAAAATGATAATGGTGGTAATACTTTTAAAATAACCCTTTATGAAAGAAAGTAATATTTTTACAAATATTTTACAAATATTTAGATTATTTTAGTGTAACTTGTGCCATATATTTCTCATAAGGTAAACCCTTAAAATAAGAAGGAGAAATATATATGAAAAAAATATTAGTTACACTTATTTCACTTTTAACAGCATTTCCTTTAATGGCAGCAGAAACATTAAATGGGGCAGGGGCTTCATTTCCATTTCCAGTATATTCTGGCTGGGCATATTCTTATGAAAAAGAAACAGGGGTAAAAGTAAATTACCAGTCTATCGGTTCAGGTGGCGGCATTAAGCAGATAACAGCAGGTACAGTTGATTTTGGTGCCAGTGATGACCCATTAACTCAGGAAGATTTAGATAAAAACTCACTTCTTCAATTTCCAGCAATTACAGGTGGTATTGTAGTAATAACTAATATCAAAGGGCTAAATAAACAAAAAATCACATTGCAGGGCAGTATATTAGCTGATATATTTATGGGTAAAATTACTATGTGGAACGATGCGCAGATTGCAGCATTAAATAAAGGCATAAATTTTCCTGCAGAAAAAATCACAGTTATTCGCAGGTCAGACAGCTCTGGCACAACAGCAGTATTTACAAAATATTTATCAGAATGTTCTGATAGTTGGGCAAAAGAAATCGGCAGCGGCAAATCTGTAAACTGGAAAATAGGGCTTGGTGCAAAAGGTAATGACGGAGTAACAAATATGGTGCGCCAGACTATAAACTCAATAGGTTATACAGAATATACGTATGCAGAGCAGGCAAAAGTAAACTACACTAATTTAGTAAATAAAGCTGGTAAAGTAGTAAGTGCAGATTTGGAAAGCTTTTCTTATGCCGTAGCATCAGCAGACTGGCATAAGGCTTCATCTTATGCAGTTTCCCTTACAAACAGCCCAGATGAAAACGCCTGGCCAATAACAGCAGCATCATTTATCCTTGTGCGTAAAGATAAACCAGAAATAACATCTAATGTTATGAAATTTTTTAGATACGGCTTTGAAAAAGGTGATAAAGCAGCAGAATATTTAAAATATGTACCACTTTCAAAATCATTAAAAGATGAAATTCTTGCACAAATAAAATAATAAAATTATGTAAACTAATTTATTAATATTAAAAATATAAAGCCAGAGTATATGCTCTGGCATTTTTTATAATCTATTATGAATTAAGACTGTTTTTGTCTTAATTATTGATAATAAAGGATAAATAAATTTAACAAATAAATTATAAGTGTTAAATTTGAAGAAATTATGTGTTTTTATATATTGACTAAGTAAATTAATTTTTGTATTTTTTAAGTAGCAAATATTAATTGGAGGCAAAATATGGGAAAAGCAACTAATGTTTTAAAATCATTAGAAGAAAGCTCAGTATCAAGGCGTTCCTTTTTAAAAGGGACAGCAGCGCTTGGTGCAATGGCTGCCATGTATGGCTGCTCTAAAGACAGCGGTTCAGATATTATATATGGGGGGGGAATAATACTGAAAGCTTCGATTTAACTCCTCCTGCAGTAACAGAAACAATTGTTACTGGCTCTGCTCCACACAACTGTGGTGGTAGATGTATCACAAAAGCCTACATTGCTGAAGTAGGCGGTCAAAATAAAATTAAAAGAATCGTTACAGATGAAAGACCAGATGATGAACTTAATCCACAATTACGTGCATGTGTGCGCTGCCGTTCTTATAAAACAAGGGTGCATCATCCAGGAAGGTTAACTTATCCTTTAGCTCAGGGTTATGATGAAGCTGGTAATAGGATTCCAGGTTTTCAACGTGGAGATATGACACAGTTTAAACGAATAACATGGGAAACTGCTTATAATATTATAAGAAATGAATATGAATATGTAAAAAATGAATGGGGAGATCAGGCAGTATACTGGCAGTATGCATCTGGTGCTCCAGGAACATTTAATGCACGTGCTGCAATACAGCGTTTCTTACAATCTGCTACAGGCGGCTATGTAAATCAATGGGGCAGCTACAGCTCACACCAAATAAATTATATTGCTCCAATTGTTCAAGGTAACACATATACATTTACTGCGACACCACAAGAATGGCTTGACACAGATTATATGCTGCTTTGGGGAAGCCACTTTGCAACATCTATCAACGATACAAATGTTACAAACTACTATTTACAGGCAAGAGAAAAAGCAGGCTTTAAATCTGTATATATTGGTCCAGAACATACAATGACTGCTGAATTAGCAGATGAATGGGTAAAAATCAAACCTTTTACAGATGGGGCTATGATGCTTGCTATGATGTATGTAATGCTTGATGAAGGTTTATTTGATCCAGATATAGAAAAATATACAGTAGGTTTATTTGACTGCCCAGATGGGATAACAGGTGCAGATGGAGAAACAAAAACCCAGGTTGTTGATGGCTCTGAATTATTTATGAAAGTTCCTGCTGGTGCTTCATTATCAGCTTATATCTGGGGAGCAGATAATATATACAGCAAACAAGTAGGCAATAAAACATTTACTAACAAGGCAGCATCAATATACACAAGTAAACCAGATTCAAAATTTCAATATAAAAGAGATATGGGTGTTGCAAAAACTCCAGAATGGGCAGAACAAATTTGTGGCGTAAAAGCAGATAAAATAAGAGAAATTGCAAGAGATTTTGCAAACAGAAATAGAAATGCATATCTCCATTGCAGCCTTGGTATGCAAAGACAAATGGAAGGCGTTAATGTTATGTGGCAAATGACTGCTTTAACAATGATGGCTGGTCAATGGGGTAAAAGTGGTACTGGCTGGGGTAAATATTTTAACTACACTAAAAGTGTAAGCTCTGGTGATATGAAAAAGGTATTAGCTGGCGCTACTCCATCAAATAAAATCGCATCTTCTGTAACAATACCTTGCACAAGCTGGGCAGATGCGGTAAGAAATGGCGGTACTGGTACTTCTGATTATAATGAAGGTGAAGTAAGAAAATTAACAGCCCCATTAAAAATGATATGGACTGTTGGTGGTAATATAATCAACCAGCATATGGATTCTTTTAAAACATCAGAAACTTTAAAAGATAGAGATAATGCAAAAGGTTTATATTTTCATGTTGTATTAGACCAGTTTATGACACCAACTGCAAGATATGCAGATATTGTTTTACCTGTTGCTATGAACTGGGAACGCCTTGAATTACATACACATGAAAACTATATGGTTTTATCAAACAAAGCTGTAGACGCTCCTGGTGAAGCTAAATCAGAATTCCAAATAGCTAACGAATTATGTACAGCTTTTGGTGCAAGCAATGCGCTTGTAACAAATAATAAAACTGAAGATGAGTTTGCAAAAGGGTTATGGGAAAGTGTTGATAACAGACCATTTAGTTATGATGAATTTAAAAAACTAGGTGTTGTTGTTAATGCTGCCACTTCTATGGATGAATATAAATTAAACGCTTGTAAACTTATTAAAGATAATAAAGGTGTACAAGCAGGGCAGGCTTTTACTGGCAGTGGTTCAAATGCTGGTGCTGTTCAATTTAATACAAGAACAGGTTATGTTGAATTATATTCTGCTCAGGGAAGAATGGAATATGAATACAGGCATGAAATCAAAGTTCAAGGTGGTGCTAACAGAGTTGTGTTTGCTGACTTATTTCCAGGCGCTCTTGAAATACCTCATCCAGTAGAAACAGATGATTATAGTACATATACTCACTTAAATAAAGATTCTGAAGGTGACCCAGAAGTATATGAAATTCCAGTATACTTCTATCCAATGGATGGTTATGTAGATTATTCTGCTGAAATGGATATGGCAAATATTGCAGACTATAATTTTACTTGTTTATCATCACATTCAATGTTTCGCAGTCACTCAACACACAACAATACTCCATTTTTACGTGAAATAAGCAAGTATAAAAAAGATGGTAGTTTTGCAAATGACTCTGCAACATATAACGTAAGCCCAACACAGGCAACATTCTCATTAGATGGTGATGGATTAGAGCGTGTATGGATAAATGCTGATGATGCAGTATCTTTAAAGATTCAAAATGGCAGCAGAGTGAAAATAACAAGCGCTATGACTAAACGAGCAGTTTATGCTTCAGCTTATGTTACAAAAAGGGTAATGAGCGGCGTTGTTATTTTATCTCAAGGTTCATGGTTTGACCCTATAAATGATGCAAATGGTGAAGTTGACCAGGGTGGATGTGTTAATTCCCTTTATAATGAAGTTCCTTCACGTATGGACCATGGTAATGCACAAATGACTGCAGTTGTTAAAATTGAAGTAGCATAGGAAAATGGAGTTTATTATGGAAAAATCAATAAATGATAATTACTTTTTTTATTTTGACCAAAACCGTTGCACAGGTTGTAAAGCATGTATAGTTTCCTGCAAAGACTGGAACCAGTTAAACCCTGGCCCTGTAAGCTGGAGAAAAATAGTTTCAGCAGAAGATGAAGGCACAAACGAATATGATTTTAAAGTATTAAATGTAACATATGGATGTTTACACTGTGCAGAACCTGAATGTGTAAAAGCTTGTGCATCAGGCGCCATTAAAAAAGACCCAGAAACAGGTATGGTAATAATTGATAGAAAAGCATGTACAGGCCTTCAACAGTGTGTAATCGCATGCCCATATAATGCTATATATATTGCTGATGACCAGCAGGAGCCAGAAATGGAAGAAGGATGGCAGGTTAGACACCCAGCGCAAAAATGTACAATGTGCTGGGACAGGTTAGCAGTTGGTAAAAAACCAGCATGTGTTGACTGCTGCCCTCAAAGAGCATTAGATTTTGGGCTTGTATCTGACCTTGAAGAAAAGTATGGAAGTAACATTCTGCTTGAAAGAGAATTAAAAGATGTATTTAAATGCGAACCTACTTCTCCATCTATTGTGTTTAAGAAAAAAAGATAATAACAACATAAATAATAAGGTGATAGCTTATTAAGTAAAATAATTATACAGCTCACTTACTTTATCGTAAGTAGGTGAGCTTTGGAGCAAAAATGCAGAAAGAGGAAATTACTAACATATTAAAAGGCAGAGAAGTAATTTATGCAGTATTTTCTGGCTTATATTTATTTGTACCCGATAAAAAACAGCTGGAAACTTTTAATAACATTATCAGTTCATTAAAAGAGATAGCTCAAAATAGTGAAAATAAAGAAATATTAGAAAGTATAAATAAATTAGAGCATACTGTAGTAAGTTATTTTAAAGCTGATAATACTAAAAAAGAAAATATTCTTGATGAAATACATAAAACATATACAAGATTATTTTGTTTAGGTAATGCGCTGCCTTTATCTGAATCTGTATTTATATCACCTGAACATATAACTAAGCAGGTACCAGAAGATAAAGTAATACAATTATACATGCAGTGTAACTTTAATATGAACCATACATCTAATGAGCCACAGGACCATTTATCTTATGAGCTTATGTTTATGTCATATTTAAGCAAAGGTACATATTTGCAGTTGAACAATAATAAGATTGCAGAAGCTTCTACACTTGTTAAGTTACAAAGATACTTTATAAATAATCATCTATTAAATTGGGTGCCTTTATTTAGTTCAATGATGGGGTCATATAATGAAAAGTATGACTATTATAAACCATTAACAATATTTTTAGAAGGTTATTTAAAAGAAGATGAAAAGTATTTAGAAACATTGGAATTTTAGGAACAAATTTAAGGAGTCAGGCCTATGAAAAGGCTAATGTTAT
>DXAQ01000120.1 GCA_019116905.1 Candidatus Mucispirillum faecigallinarum
GTATTTTTTACACTCTAAAAAACATAAGTTTATAATATATTATCTTTTTTCATTATTCCAAGTATACTGCCTAATAAAAATAAAACCTGCATACTACTCATAGAAAGCCCTGTATTATATTCTGTCAGCGCCTCTAAAAAATAAGCTAATATTATTGCAGTGCCACTAAAAGCATAAGGAGATTTAAAAATATTTCTTATTAAATCATAAAATATTTTACCATAAAATAAAATAAAAGTGATTATTCCAAATATACCAAAAGTATATAAATGCATAAGATAACTGTTATGAGCATGACTCAATGGCATAAATATATTATTTTCAGGCATTACATGCACCATAAAATGTTCATAAGCATTAACACCTATTCCAAATAATGGATATTCTTTAAAAACTTCCCACCCATTTTTCCATAAAAGTAATCGCCAGCCATTACTGCTTAATGGATTATTAAATGATGAAAAAAAGTTACTAAATCTATTAAAAACATAATCATTAGAAAAAATATATATTACTACTGATATTAATAAAACTGCTGCAGCCAGCACTCCTTTCCACCTGAATTTTATTACAAACATAAGTGATACAACTAAAATAACAGTAAGTAACGGCATCCTAGTTGCTGTAATTAAAAGCATGTGTATTGATGTGATAATTACAATAATATAAAAGATTATTAAAAATTTATTTTTTTCTAATTTTGTAAGCAAAACAGATATAAGGAAAATTATTCCAATAGAAAGCAAATGAGCAGTCATCATATATCCGCCTGCAAAACTGTGGCTGCGAAAATATAAGTGGTTAGTTTCTCCAAATAAATAATAATAGTAATATCCTGATAATGTTGTTACAAATAAACCTAATGCAAAAGTAAAAATAATATATGGTATATATCTTTTTTCAATAAAATAAAAAGACACAAAGAATATAAGCATAGGCCATGGGCTTGCAAGTCCTTTTCCTAATGCTGCATATTCACTGCCAAAAAACGTAGATAATATGGCAGAAAACCAGTAAAAAGTAAAAAGCGTAAAATAAATATCTTTTATAAAAATATTATATTTATTATCAATAAGATATATTATAAGGCATAATAAAAGAACGCCAAGTGATATTTGAGAAAGCGATATAGAAATATTTAAACAAAGGCTTAAAATAAGCAAAAAAACAAAATTTATAATATTATAAGGCTTGCTTAAAGTAATTTGTCCCATAAGTACTTATAATATATCATATTTTTTTTGTCAAGCAGTAAAGAATAGATTAAATTAATGGAATAAGCAGACCATTTAAATGGCCTGCTTATATTTATTACTGATTTATATTTGCAGCAGTATTTTGTGCCTCATTAAATGCTGTAATCATTGCTTTTCCATTATCAGTATCAAGAAATGATATTACTTGAAAATCTGCACTTGATTTATTAAAGCTTTCATAATTATATCCTGCTGTTTTTAATGCATCAGCAATAATTGGGGTAAGAGTTCTGTTATATAAAACTGGGTCAAATGAAACTGGATATACTGCACCTCTTTCCTGCATTGCACGTAAAAATTCAATTGCCCTGTTTGTTGGCATTACAGGGTATGATGACATTGCATTTTCTAATACCGGCGCGTCATCAAAACTTTTTAAAAGCATAGCAGGAAAAACTTGTTCAAACATACCTAATGGCTGCAATACTTCTTCACTTTCTCCTGCATTATCAGTGCTGCCTGTATCACTTCCGCTGTTAGTTGAGCTTTCTGCATATCCATACTCTACAAATATATTAGTTAATTTCTGCATTAAAGCTATCATTGTCTGCACTGCCTGTGGCATACTGCCGCCATTTGCAAGTATAGGCATAACAGTAAAATCAGGTGTTAGTTTATTCCAGTTATTATAATTGCTTGTATAATCGCCCTGAGCCATAAAAGCAGCTGCAATTTTATTAAGCATTTCTTTATTATCAGGTAAAATATATTCCTGCTTAATACCTGCTATCCCTGATGCTGCATTATTTTTTAAGTAAGATATTAAAGATGATGATAAATATACAATATTATTATACGCATCCTCACTTACACTTTCCTGCCCTAAGCTTGTTTTAATAGATTCAGATAAAGAAATTATTGATGACTGGTTATTTCTAATATGTTTTAATTCTGTAATTAATGACATCCCGTTTTCTGTCATAAATACCTGCATAACTGATGCTAAAAATTCATTACTTGTTTTATCAAGTGCTGAATAATAAAGTACAGGGCTGCTAAAATCTTTTTGGGCGATTATTTTTGCTATTGCAGCTGCAATCTGTTCATTTGATATTTCACCAATTCCAGATGCTGCAGGCATACCGCCCCTGCCTGTAATATTTTGTAAAATTGCTTTTATATTATTTTCTGCATTAATAGAAAATGTGCCTGAATATGAAGTATTATCATCATTTACAACATATTTTTTAAATTCAGCAGTAAATGCATCATCTACTTTTGCAATCTGTTCAGCTGTTGCTCCACCTCCACTATTATTTCCTGCATTATTTTTGCTTTCTTCTGCACAGCCTGCAATAATAAAAGCTAAAAGTGTAATCATTAATATTATTTTTTTCATAA
>DXAQ01000121.1 GCA_019116905.1 Candidatus Mucispirillum faecigallinarum
TCAATAAGTTATTCAAACTATAAAAATATTGCATTATTTCTAAAAAAATAAATAATTAATATAAAAACTTATTGACATAACAACTAAATTGTGATAAACGATTTTTTAAGTTTTAGTATTATCTTTATTATACAGAAAAACTTACCTGACCATTCTAATAATTATTTTAGAATGATGGCCATACGGACAGCCAGGTCAACTGCCGAATACTATTGATTGAGTTAAAAGCTCAAATTTTATGAGTTGGTTACTTTACAACCATGCGTGTATTTAACACAAACTTATGAAACGGTCAATTATTTTAGAGTAGTAAGAGTAAGTCTTTGCTGTATAGACTCTTTTTTATAGTGCTGTTATACCTGCACAATCAAATCCATTTCATATTGTGTTATATGCCTTGCATTAATGGGAGATATATAAATGGATGAAAAACTCAAACTATACGGCTTTAATAATCTTACAAAAACATTAAGCTTTAATATTTATGATGTATGCTATGCAAAAAGCCAAAGGGAGCAGAAAGATTATATTGCTTATATTGACGAGCAGTATAACTCTGAAAGGCTTACTAATATATTATGTAAAGTTACTGATATTATAGGAGCGCATGTATTAAATGTTTCTAAACAGGATTATGACCCGCAGGGTGCATCTGTTACTATATTAATTACAGAAGAAAAATTAGATGACCATTTAGTTGATAAATCATGCAACAGAGGCACATATTTACTTGCAGACAGGGAAACTGTTCTTGCTCACCTTGATAAAAGCCATGTTACAGTCCATACATACCCAGAATATCACCCAGATAATGCTATTTCTACATTCAGGGTTGATATAGATGTTTCTACATGTGGTGAAATTTCTCCACTTAACGCTCTTGATTTTTTAATCGGCAGTTTTGATTCTGATATTATTACAATAGATTACCGTGTTCGCGGCTTTACTCGTGATTTATCTGGTAAAAAATATTATATTGACCATAACATTACTTCTATTCAAGATTATATAGATGATGCAACTCTTACAAAATATGATGCAATAGATGTAAATGTATATCAATCAAATATATTCCATACAAAAATGCTTATAAAAGAAATAGAACTGCAAAACTATCTTTTTAAAACTGATGTATATGAGCTGCCGCCTAAAAAACGCTTGGAAATAAGCGACAGCCTGCGTAAAGAAATGATAGAAATATTCAGCGGCACAAATATATTTACAGAGAAATAATATGCAGCAAAATCATGCACCAATATATGAGGCTCTGCTTAGGCATAAGAAAAAACGAGTTGTTCCGTTTGATGTGCCAGGACATAAAGGAGGCAGAGGCACTCCCCTTTTAACTGAATTTCTTGGGCAGGACTGCTTAAAAGTAGATGTAAACTCTATGAAACCTCTTGATAACCTGTGCCACCCTGTATCTGTTATATTAGAGGCTGAAAACTTAGCAGCAGATGCTTTTGGGGCAGCACATGCTTTTTTTATGGTAGGCGGTACAACTTCATCTGTGCAGGCAATGATTATGACAGCATGCAAAGCAGGTGATAAAATCATACTTCCTAGAAATGTGCATAGAAGTGTTATTAATGCATTAGTTGTTTGCGGTGCAGAGCCAGTATATGTAAACCCTGGACTTAATAAAAGGCTTGGTATTCCTCTTGGTATGGCAAAAGAAGATGTAGAAAAAGCTATAAAAGCTCACCCTGAGGCAAAAGCTGTGCTTATAAATAACCCAACATATTATGGTATATGCTCTGATATTTCAGAAATTGTAAAAATGGCGCATAATGCTAATATGCTTGTTTTAGCAGATGAAGCCCACGGCACACATTTTTATTTTGGAGATAATCTGCCTATGCCTGCAATAAAAGCAGGGGCAGATATGGCAGCAGTAAGCATGCATAAAACTGGCGGTTCACTTACTCAAAGCTCCTTTTTATTAATTGGTGAAAATGTTAATCAAGGTTACACAAGGCAGATTATAAATTTAACACAGACTACAAGCGGTTCATATCTTTTAATGAGCTCGCTTGATATTGCAAGAATGAACCTTGCTTTAAACGGCAAATCAATATTTAAAAAAACACTTGAATTAGCAGAATATGCACGTAATGAAATAAATAAAATAGGCGGCTATTATGCCTTTGGCAGTGAGCTTGTAAACGGTAATGATATATACGACTTTGATGGCACAAAACTTTCTGTCCACACTCTTGATATTGGGCTTGCTGGTATAGAAGTTTACGATATTTTACGTGATGAATATGAAATACAAATAGAGTTTGGAGATTTAGGCAATTTCCTTGCAATTATCAGTGCAGGAGACAGAGCATTTGAAATAGAGCGCCTTATCTCTGCCCTTTCTGAAATAAAAAGATTATATGCACGTGAAAAAACAGGTATGTTTGACCATGAATATATTAACCCTGAAGTAGTAATCACTCCGCAGAAAGCTTTTTACAGCCAGAAAAAATCTGTGCCTGTTAAAGAAAGTGAAGGCTTAATATGCGGTGAATTTATAATGAGTTACCCGCCAGGCATACCTATACTTGCCCCAGGTGAACGTATTACAAAAGAAATTATAGAATATATTATATATTCAAAAGAAAAAGGCTGCTCCTTAACAGGAACAGAAGATAAAAATGCTGAATATATTAATGTATTAAAGGAGATATAAAATATGGAATTGTGGTATACAGAAGAACATTCTGAAAATGTAAGGTTTTCCATAAGAGTAGAAGAACAGTTATATTCTGCCCAAAGCCCGTTTCAAAGAATTGATGTTTTTAACTCAAAAGAATTTGGCAGGTTTTTCACTCTTGATGGACTTATGATGGTTACAGAAAAAGATGAGTTTATATATCATGATATGATAACTCATGTAGCTATGGCTACTAACCCAGAAATCAAAAAAGTACTTGTTATTGGTGCAGGAGACGGCGGCACTGTCCGTGAGCTTACACGCTACAATACAATAGAACATATAGATATGGTAGAAATTGATAAAATGGTTGTAGATGCATGCATAAAATATCTGCCACAAACTGCATCAAAATTAAATGATGAAAGAGTAAGCCTTATTTTTGAAGACGGATTAAAGTTTGTCCGCACAAAAACTAACGAATACGATTTAATAATTGTAGATTCTACTGACCCTTTTGGTCCAGGGGAAGGACTTTTTACAAAAGAATTTTACGGCAACTGCTTTAACGCCTTAAAAGAAGACGGCATATTAGTAAACCAGCATGAAACTCCGTATTATGAAAGCTATGCAAAATCAATGCAGAGAGCTCATAAACGTATAAGAGAGTTTTTCCCAATATGCAAAGTTTATCAGGCACATATTCCAACTTATCCATCAGGCCACTGGCTTTTTGGGTTTGCCTCAAAAAAATATGACCCTGTAAAAGACTTAAATGCTGATAAGTGGAATAAATTAGGGCTTAAAACAAAATATTATAATACAGAAATCCATAAAGGTGCATTTGCACTTCCTAATTATGTAATAGAATTACTGGGAGCAGCTCATGAATAAAAATATTCATACATTTATCGGCTGTGATAACGAATATAAGGAAAGCTCTATTGTGCTTTTTGGTGCCCCATTTGACGGCACAACAAGTTACAGACCAGGTGCACGTTTTGCATCAAATGCTATGCGTAATGAAAGCATAGGTATAGAAACATACAGCCCATATTTAGATAAAGATTTAGAAGATTATAAAATTTTTGACGGTGGCGATTTAGAATTTGGTTTTGGCAACCCTGCAAAAGTTGTAGCAAAAATAAAAGAATATACTGCAGGCATTTTAAAAGATAATAAAATACCTGCTATGATAGGCGGTGAACATTTAGTTACTCTTGGTGCTGTGCAGGCTGCTTATGAAAAATATAACGACTTACATATTATTCATTTTGATGCCCATGCTGATTTAAGGGATAAATACCTTGATGAATCACTTTCCCATGCAACAGTAATGCATAGAATATGGGATATAGTTGGCGATAATAAAATATATCAGTTTGGCATTAGAAGCGGCGAAAAATATGAATTTGAGTTTGCAAAAAATCATACTTATATGAATAAGTTTGATATGAAAACTCTTGATGACATAATAAACAAACTTAAAAATAAACCAGTTTATATAACAATAGATTTAGATGTGCTTGACAGCTCAGTATTTCCAGGCACAGGCACACCAGAAGCTGGCGGCATTACATTTAAAGAGCTTGTAAATGCTGTAATGATGTTTCAAAATCTTGAAAGTATTGTTGCTTTTGATATAAACGAGCTTTCTCCTATACTTGATGCAAGCGGCGCATCTACTGCCTGCGCATGTAAAATATTAAGAGAAATGTTACTTGTAACAGCAAAATAAATTAATCATCACCCCATTTAAATGGGGTGATTTTTTTTAAAATGATAATATAAACATACCACCACTTATTAAAGCACTGCCTTTATTTGTTTTTGTAACATCATATATGTTATCAAGATATGCAACTTCAACTAAAACTGAAAAAATATCAGAAAAATAATACCTTGTATTAATATATGAACCTGCACTTGACTGTATATTATGCAGTTTTTTATCGTAATTCATATTACAGCCTGCTCCCAGCTGAAAAAGGAATTTATTATAATAGTATCCTACACCTAAACCGCCACCTGATGAATAATAATTATTAATATGTGCTTTATTATTAAAGACAGTTACAGGGTTAACCGTTTTTGAAAGCCCGGAATATGCCCCATATGTGCTGTTTAAATACATATTCTGCCCAAAGTAAAGCATATAATCTGTAAAAAATTTACCAGCTGTGTTTCTTCCCCCAAAGCCAGCCGTATATTGATGAGCAGCATAATATTTATTGTTTACTTTATATAAAAAAGTGCCGTAAGAAATAAACGGTTTTAAATATAAGTTACCGCTGTTATAAGTATATGACACTTCAAGCTGCGGTATCTGTTTAAAAATATTTTCTTTATTTTCATCTTTAAAATAAGCTCTGTCGCTTGAGCCGCGCAGATTAATATATGGGAAAATTATGGCAGTTTCAAAATTATTGTAACAATACCTTGCCTGCAGTCTTCGCCTGCTTATGATTGAGCCGTAATCTATTAAAGACTGGCCGTCATTTGACATCTGATTAAAATAATAAAAAGCAAGATTTGTATCTTTACCAATAAGTAAATAATGGTTATTTTCCCTGTTTATATGATATTTTAAATAAAACTTTCTTACAGGCTCACTTACCCCTGCTTCAAAATTAACTTCCATTTGTTTATAATTAATATTTAAGCCAAGTTTAGTTGAACCAAAAGATGCGTTTGTGGTAATGGTATTAGTTTGAGAACCTGTGCCATAAAAACTATTTAAAAGAGATGATGCACCATGAGAATAAAATAAATCCCCATATATTGTGCCATAGATTTTTACTTCCATATCTTCTGCATTATATGCTAATGCAAAAACATACTGTGGAATAATTAAAATAAATAAAGTTATAATTAAATTTTTCACAAAACCTCCTAAAAATTTAATAACTTTTTAAAACTTTCACTTACCTCCTCTATATTATTTTCTATACTATACCTGTCCTTTATAACACCCTTTTCTAAAAAGATTATATCATCACATAATTTTAGTATAATCCTAATATCGTGGGATATTACAAGGTATGAAAGGTTGTATTTTTCTTTTAAATCTTCAAGCAGAGCAATAATTTCTGCCTGAATTATCATATCTAAACTGCTTAAAGCCTCATCAAGTATTAAGAGTTTTGGCTGCACAGCTAAAGCTCTTGCTATTGCTGTGCGCTGCTGCTCGCCCCCTGAAAGTTTTGTTATGTTTTTATCAATCACGTTTTCAGGAAGCTGCACACTTTCAAGTAAATCTAATACTATATTTCTATAATTACCTTTACTTTCCTTATAATAATTTTTTAAAGGCTCGCTTATTATATCATATACAGTGTATTTTGGGTTCATGGAGCTTTGCGGGTCTTGAAATACTACCTGCATTTCTTTATATATTTTTTTCATTTCATTATATTTTAAATTATGAATATTCTGCCCCATAAATAAAACAGTGCCTGATGTTGCTTTTTCAAGCCCAAGTATAATACGCATAAGGGTTGATTTGCCTGCCCCATTTCTGCCTACAAAACCCATACTTCTGCCCTGCTTTAAATGGAAACTTATATTTTCAAGAACTTTTACCTGCTCCTTTTTAGAAAACCAGCTGTTATCATTATATATTTTACTTATATTTTCACATTTAAGCATTTTTTTCACCTAAATTAATATTCCACTTGTTTAAATAAAGGCAGTCATTAGCAGCAATAAGTTTTTTTGTATATGCATGCCTGTTTTCTGCATGCATTTCTTCTATATTAAACATATCAACAATTCTGCCCTGCTCCATTACAGCAGTTTTATCTGCACATGCTTTTGCTACTGCTAAATTATGGGTTATCATCATTACTGCTTTATTTTCTTTTTTTAGCTTTATTATTAAGTTAAGTATATCTTTCTGCCCTGTAACATCTAAATCAGAAGTTGGCTCATCTGCAATAATCACTTTACTTTCAAGGGACAAAGCTATTGCTATCATAACCCGCTGCAGCATTCCACCTGAAAGCTGAAAAGCATAAGAGTTTAAAATATCATAAGGGTTTGCAAGCTCTACTTTTTCTAATATTTCACATACTTTTTTTTCTGAATATTCTTTATTATTAGCATTCATTATATCTTTAAACTGAGTGCCTATTGTGAAAACACCGTCAAAACATGAGGCTGGGGACTGCATAATTGTGCTTATAAATGAACCACGTAAATCTTTACTAAATGGCTTATTGTTATATAATATTGTACCTTCTGTCTGCATTACATTTGCAGGCAGCATATTTAAAATAGATAAGGCAGTCATAGTTTTACCTGAGCCTGACTGACCTAATATACATAAAATTTCCCCTGCGTATAAATCAAATGATATATTATAAAGTATCTGCCTTGAATTTGTTCCTGCTGATAAATTATTTACACTGATTAATTTTTCATTCATAATTAATTCTCCTGCTTAATATATGAATTAACAGCAGCATATTTATCACGCAGTTTTTCCCCAATACTGTTAAATACTGCAACAGTGAAAAATATACATAAGCCAGGGTATATCATTAATTCAGGGTGCTCTCTAATATACGGGGCAGCATCGTTTATCATAACGCCCCACTCTGCAACTGGTGCCTGCACTCCAAGCCCTAAAAAACTTAAACCTGCCACATGCAGCATCATGTGCCCTAAATCTAATGTGGCAAGTATTATAACCTGAGATAATACCTGGGGCATAATATGTTTTATTACTATATTAAACCTTGATGAACCTGCACATTTTGCAGCTGTAACATAGTTTTTCTGCTTTGTTTCTAAAACTATACTTCTAACAATCCGCGCATACCATGCCCAGTGGGTTAAAGCTATTGCTATTATTACATTTATTAAACCAACACCAAGCACGCCTATAAAAAAAAGCGCCAGTATAAATGTAGGAAAAGTTAGGAAAACATCGCATATTCTCATTAATATACTGTCAAAAAGACCGCCTCTAAACCCTGCTATACTTCCAACAATTAATGATAAAATAAGCACTATTGATATGGTTGCTAAAATACTTATTAAAGACATTCTTGTGCCGTATATTATTCTTGAAAATACATCTCTGCCTAAATGGTCTGTACCTAAAATATGGCTTTGGCTTATAGGCGCAAACTTATTTGTTAAATCTGCATCATAAGGGCTGTATGGTGCAATAAGCGGCGCAAATAAAGCACTTAATATGATTAAAGCAAGCAGAATATATAAAATTAGTAAACTTTTATCTTTCATATTATGCTCCATATTTTATTTTAGGGTTTAAATAAACATAGATTATATCTATAATTAAGTTTACTATAATAAAAACGCCTGTCATTAATATCATAAAGCACTGAATCACTGGATAATCGTGGTTTGTAATAGAGCCTACAACGTACCTTCCAACACCAGGCAGCGCAAAAAGCACTTCCACAACAACCGCCCCGCCTATTAACTCCCCAAAATGCATACCAAGTGATGTAATTACTGGCAGCATTGAGTTTTTAAGAACGTATTTGCCCATAAGAGTTTTATTACTAACTCCATTTACTTTTAAATACCATACGGAACGGTTATTTATATGCTCCAAAAAACTTGTTCTTGTAATACGTGTATTTATTGCGCTTGACATAAGCCCAAGTGTTAATACAGGCATAATCCAGCTTGAAAATCCGTCTAATCCAAAAGGTGGTAAAATATTTAGTTTTAAAGAAAAAATATATATAAGCAGAAACCCAAACCAAAAACCAGGGGTTGATACACCTATAAATGAAAATAGTTTTATTAATTTATCTGCCAAGCTGTCCTTTTTTACTGCCCCTAATATACCTAGTGGAATACTTACAATAATTACTATAAACATAGCTAAAAACGTGATTTTTAAAGTTGTAGGAAAATAATACATTAAGTCCCCAAAGGCATCACGTTTTGTCATATAAGAAGTGCCAAAATCAAGCTGAACTGCACCTTTAAGCCATAAAGCATACTGAGTAAAAAATGGTTTATCAAGCCCTAATTCTGCCCTTGTTATTGATAATGCTTCCTCTGTTGGCGGTATTCTTGAATTAAGCAGATATGCTTGCGCAGGGTCAACAGGTCCAAGCCTTAACACTGTAAAAACTATAAATGATACAGCAAACATAATAGGGATAATTAAAAGTAAACGTTTAATTATATAACTAATCATCAGCAGGCTCCAAAGTATGCAGCATAAATTCTGTTACCATATTTCCAAACTGGAAGTTTTTTACTCTGTCTTTTCTAACAAGTGCTAAATCAAGCTCGTAACTTATTGGCAGATATACAGCTTCATTATGGAAAGTGTTTAGCAGGTATTTATATTTTTCTGTAATATTTGTTTTATTATCTGATATTATAAGCTGGCTTATTGCATTATCAATTTCTGCCTTTTCTTTTAAGCCGCTTTGAGCCTGATAATCTGCATGGGACGGTTTGCGCATACCACCTGCAAATGTGCCTGGGTCAAAAGGAGGCCCCCATGTTTTATTAAATATCATATCAAAATTGCCGTTTGCCTGTAAGCTGTAAAATATTGTGCTTTCTTCTGCGATTAGATTTAATTTAATACCTGCCTGCATTAAATCTGCTTGCATTGTTTCTGCTATTGCTTTTTGTTTTGGGTCTATACCTATATAATGTAAATCAATAGATAATATCTGCCCATTTTTTTCTCTATAAAGCCCTTTTTTCTTCCAGCCTGCATTTTCTAATATATTATTAGCCTCAATTATATTATATTTATAAGGTATAATTCCAGCATTACAGTATTCTAAATCTGGGTTAAATATCTGTTCTGCCTGAACTTCCTGATTTAAAAGAATGTATTTTATTATGTTTTCTTTATTTACTGCCATCATTACAGCTTTTCTAACAGCAGCATCTTTTGTATTACCGCGGGACGAATTTAAAGCTATCATATTTGTCATACGTGGTTCAGATTTATATGCTGCAATATCTTTATTTTTAGATAAGCGCACAAAGTTTTCAAGAGTAAAACTGCCCTCCCCTAAAAGCATATCAATTTTACCAGTTTCAAGTGCAATAATCCTGCTGTTTGCATCAGGCAGCACTAAAACTTTTACATATTTATATTTTGGCTTTATACCCCAGTAATATTCATTTCTTTCAAATATATCATATTCACCAAGTTTAGTTTCTTTTAATTTCCATGGACCTGAACCAACTGGTGCTTTTATGCCTTTACTTGTATCTGCACTATCTAGAAAACCACTTGGAGCAAGTATGCGGAACGGTCTTGCAACACTTAATTCTTTTAATGTTAAATTATATGGCTTTGAAAGTTTTAATATAAAAGTTTTATTATCTTCTGCTTTAAAACTTTCTATCATGCTGACTAAAGCTATCCAGCTGTGGCGCGCTTTATTTTGCATAACTGCATCAAAATTCATTTTAACAGCTTCTGCTGTAACTTCTGTGCCGTCAGAAAATTTTGCATTACGCAGCTTAAAGGTATAAGTCAAGCCGTCTTTACTAATCTGCCAGCTTTCTGCCAGCGCAGGCTCCATACCATTTGGAGTATAGCGTACAAGGCTGTCATAAACCATAGTTTGAGCATACATTTGATTAGGATTATATAAATGAGGGTTCAATGGACCTGCATTTACAGGGTAAGCAATAATTAATGTATCTTTACTGGCTGCAAAACCATAAGATGTTATAAATAAAATAAAGAAAACTATTAAAAACTTCTTCATCATATACTCCATTATCGTGTTACGATTTAGAAGTTTTATAACACACTCTTTATTTTTATGCAACTATTATTTAATAAAATAATCTAGTATTTTCTTTCAATTATAGCAGTAAGCATATTTTTAGAGATTTCAGGGCTTGCAGCTGATACACTATTATAAAATTCTTTTGATAATTTTAAAGCAAAACCAGGCACCTGACATACTGCATCGCTGTCATAAATATCATCGCCTATTACACCGCTTTCCCCAAAAAATGAATAAACTGCTATATCTGAAATAAATTTTTTATCCCTTTCTAAAAAAACAACCCCTGATAATAGTAAATAAATAAAACCACCCTTTTGACCTGATAAAAATACAGCCTCATCTTTGGAAAGGGATATTTGAGAGCTTTTCATAGATGAAAGTGAATTATAAAATAATAACTTATCAATAATTCCAGCATTGCCGTTTACTGCGCTGTACCACTTAATAAATTCAAGCTCTTTATAGTGGCTCTGCACATAAATAAAAACTGCAAAGAAATAAAAAAGAGAAAAAAGTATATACGTCCAAAAAAGAGCAATAATTACTGCACTAATTACTCCATATAATATATGATATTTTGACCAGGAAATAAATATACCTAATATTTTTTGAGTAAAATACATAACAACTATAAACAATAAAGCACCAGTTAATGCATAAGTGCCCTTAATTTTAATATTAGGAATAAACCTGTAAAGCATAAAGGCAATAAATACTGCTAAAATTGCAGGATAGAAACCTGTTAAGCTTTCTAAAAATGATAAATCTATAATATTATTTAAGTCAAAAGCATTAATTAATTTATTTAACTGCTTTATTACTGCACCTGTTAAAAAGAAAACTAATGTTGCAATAAAAATAATAGGCAGAAAAATTAATGAAACAAGATTATTTTTTATTAACCCTCTTTGATGAGTGCTTGGAAATATTACATCAAAACCATTTCTAATACTTGTAAAAACAAGCCTTGCACTCCATAAAAGACCTAAAATACCCACAACCCCATAAATAGAACTGCCGCCTTTTAAAAGACCTAGATTTTCAAAAAACTGCTTATTTATTTCAGGGTTTATTTCTGATAACAGCTGAAAAAAGTAGTCTGATACTTTGCCGTAACCTGAAAGCCAGGAATCAAGCACAAATACAAAAAACAAGGCAAGGGGCACAATAGATAAAAGAAAATAAAATGCACCTGATGCAGCATGGTTTATAAGGCTTTTCTTAGAAAAAATAGTAAATGTTAAATAAATACGCCTTAAAAGTGTAAGTGGATAAAAGGATTTAATGAATTCAACAGGCTCTATATCTATTTTTTCTATAATCTCATTTGTAGAATAAAAATGCCTTTCCTGCAACATAATGCTCCTGAAAAAATTTTGATTATTCTACTCTTATATAATAAATATTACAAGATATATATTATGCTTTTATGCTTATATAATTTATAATTGATTATAATTAAAAAATAATATATAATCATACAAATAAGATATAAAAAAAAGGCAGCGATGATAGATTTAGATAAATTAGGAATAGAAAAAGGCAGCAGAGTTATAGTTGCAATGTCTGGCGGGGTGGACAGCTCCGTTACAGCATTACTTGCAAAAAATGCAGGGCTTACGCCTATTGGCATAACTATGCAGATGTTTGATAATAAAAATGAATTTTGGCACGATGCTAAAAAAATGGCTGATTTTTTAGATATAGAATGGCATTTAGTTGATTATACAGAATCTTTTGTGCCAGATGTTATTGGCTATTTTATTAGAGAATATAAAATGGGCAGAACACCAAACCCATGCTCAAAATGTAATAGAGTAGCAAAAACAAAATATCTTTTTGACCAAATGCAGAAATATGACTGCAAATATATTTTAACAGGTCATTACGCAAAAACAAAACTTATAGGCGACCAGTATTACATACAAAAAGCAGATAATATAGAAAAAGACCAGTCATATTATCTTTCTATGATAGAGCCTTTTCATATAAATCTGCTTAAATTCCCACTGGGAGAAATGGATAAAGCGCAGACAAGGCAGATAGCTGCAGAAAATAATCTGATAGTTGCAGAAAAAAAAGATTCTCAGGAAGCATGTTTTTTAGAAAATAAAGATTACAGAGAGTTTTTAAAACCATATATAAAAAATGCCCGTAAAGGTAACTTTATATTAAACGGCAAAATAATTGGCGAAAATAAAGGAATATATAACTATACACCAGGTCAAAGACGTGGGCTGGATATTAGTTATAAAGAGCCGTTATACGTTAAATCAATTGACAGCAAAACAGGCGATGTTTATCTTGGCGTTAAAAAAGAAGTATTTTTTAAAGGGGTGGCATTAAAAGACTGCCAGTTTTTCCCAGATACTCCATATATGGCAAAATACAGCGCAAAACTTAGGTATAGAATGAAAGATGAGCCATGTATGCTTGAAAGACAGCCTGAAAATAGAGCTAAACTGCTTTTTGATAACTTCCAGTTTGCACCAGCTGCAGGCCAGACTGCTGCAATATATGACGGCGATATTGTTATTGGAAGCGGCGTAATAGATTATACTTTTTAATTATTTGGAGGATATATATAAATGGCTTCGTTTGATACTGTAAGTGAAGTAAATATGCAGGAACTTGATAATGCAGTTAATAACTTAAAAAAAGAATTAAATACACGCTTTGATTTTAAAGGGTCTAATACTGAGGTAGACTTAAATAAAAAAGATAAAGTTATTAAGATTGTATCCACTGATGATATGAAAATGAATATGCTTAGGGAAATGCTTATTTCTGTTGTTACAAAAAGAAATGTAGATTCCAGATGCCTTGAATTTGGTGAAGTAGAAAAGGCTGGCGGTTCTATGCTTAGGCGTGAAGTAAAAATTAAAGAAGGTATAGATAAAGATACTGCTAAAAAAATTACATCAGCAGTAAAAGAAAGTAAATTAAAAGTGCAGGCATCTATTATGGATGATAAGGTAAGAATTCAGGGTAAAAAAATAGATGACTTGCAGGCAGTTATACAAATATTAAAAGGCCTTGATTTACCTCTGCCTTTACAATTTATAAATATGAAAAGTTAATGGATTAGCCTATGATATTTTATTTTTCAGGTTCAGGAAACAGCCACTACGCAGCATATACTATTGCGGAAAAACTAAATACGCCCCTTGTATCAATGGCAGAATGTTTAAAAACTAATTCAATGAATTTTGATGCAAGGCAGGATAAATACTGCGGTTTTGTTTTCCCAATTCATTTTTGGGGCGTTCCTTATTTAGTTACTAACTTTATTAAAAATATGCAGCTGAAAATGAATGAAGATACTTACGTATTTGCTGTTTTTACATGCGGCGGCTCAACAGGCAGTGCCGATAAAATGCTGCAAAAATTACTAAATAAACATAATATTAATTTATCAAGTGTATTTTCTGTTAAGCAGATTGATATTTTTGTGCCGTTTTTTAAAATACCTGAAAAAGATAAAAGAGAAGAAGTGATTTTAAAATCACAGGTGGATATTGAAAGTATTGTAAACCATATTATAAATCTTGATAAAGGTAACTTTGATGAAAATAAAGGCTCTCTGCCATTTTTTACCACAACATTTTTATATCCAACATATTCTTATTATAGAAATACTTCAAAATTTAGAGTATCTGATATATGCACCGCATGTAAAAAATGCGAAAAAGTATGCCCTCTAAATGTTATTGAGATTATTGATAATAAACCTGTATGGAAATTAAAAAAGTGTACGCTGTGCTTTGCCTGCCTGCATATATGTCCTGCTCAGGCAATAAATTATGGTAAAGTGTTGTTTTTCTTTGACAGTAAAAATAAAGGCAGATATAGAAACCCTTATGCACCAAAAGGTTATTAATGAAATATTTAATAATATTAGCCTTTCTTTTGCTTGCAGGCTGCGCTGAAGATAAAAATGATAATACGGCAGGTATTATAAATAATGATAATGCAAGCAATATTTATGATTTTGTAAATAATGAACAGATTGTTATCTATTATATTGCTGGCGAATATAATACCGGCACAGTAAATAAAGATGAAATTATAAAAAATATTTCTACTCAATTTACAAATCCAGGAAATGAAGAAGTAACAGTTCTTATTCCAGAAACTAATGATAATCTAGAAAATAATGTAATGTTTTCATTAAATAATGCAGAAACGGTATGCGCTCCTGATGCTTTATGCAGCATTAATTTTAATATGTTAATAAAAGCACAAAGCAGTATAAATAATGATTTTACATTATATCTGCCTGTAACTTTACTTAATAAAGATGAAATGGATATGTTTATTAAAATGAATGCAGAAGAAAAATATAAAGCTTTTGCTATGAAATATTTAACTAATAGAATTTATGTTAAATTTAAAATTACAGGAAATATCGCCCAATAATAAATCAAAACAAAAGCTTTAATAATTATTTATTTTTCAAAAGCTCTGCTATTTTTTCTGCTGCTGTTTTAGAAGGGGTTTTTCCTTCAAAAAGAGCTGATATTTTTGCAAGTTCTTCTTTTATTTTATCTATATTTGATAACGCTTTATTATATGCAGATATTATCATCTCTTTTTTAGCACTGCCCTCCCCTATGCAGTGAACTTCCGGCAAAAGTTCATAACCTGCTATAATATTTGGAAGCCCTATGGTTCTTAAATTAGATAATTTCTTTGCTAAATATACATTTATTTTAGATGCACTGTATGCAATAATCATAGGTTTTTGCATAATAGCAGTTTCAAGTGTTACTGTGCCGGAACATGCCCATATAAAATCGCTGTATTTCATAATGTCATACTGTGCTTTTGGCAGTATTTTTATATTTGATTTTTCAGGCACATACTGACTTATTAATTCATCACTTATGTTATCTGCCCTGCTTATTACAAAATCAATATCATCATATTCTAATGCTGCATCAATAAAAGCAGGCATAAGTGATGAAATTTCACGTTTTCTGCTGCCTGGAAGTATGCCTATTATTTTTCTTTCCCCTGAAAATGATAATGCTTTTAAAAATTCATGCTTATCTGAAAAATTAAACCTGAAATTATCTATTACAGGGTTGCCAACATATACAGCAGGCACGTTTTCTTTTTTAAAATAATCCATTTCAAATGGAAAAATAGAGATAGTTAAATCACAGTATTCTTTTAAAGTATATATTCTGCTGTAATGCCATACCCAAAACTGAGGTGCAACAAAATATATTACAGGAATATTATATTTTTTTAACTTTTTTGCAAACCTTAAATTAAACCCAGGATAATCTATTAATATAACAGCATCAGGTTTTTCTTCTGCTACTGCTTTTTCCAAAGTAGAAAACATTTTAAAAACAAATGGGAGTTTTTTTATTACTTCTACAAACCCAATAATTGCCATATCAGAATCAGTAAAATACTGTTTCTGCCCTAATGATTTTAAATTTATGCCGCCTGTACCTAAAAACTCTGCATCTGGGTATATTTTTAAAAGCTCCCTTGCTAAATTTGCACCATGCACATCTCCTGATGCTTCACCTGCTATTATAAAAAACTTCATAATGTTTTCCTCAAAAATTATTTATTTCCTGCATATATTATAATATTATTATCAACTTTATCAACTGATATAAAAGGTGTTTTAACAAGTCTGCTTTTATATATCTTTATTTCTGTTACAGATGATTTAGCATTTATTTCTATTTTTTTAAGTATGCTGCCCTTTAAGTCTTTTATATTTGAAATATTTTTTAGCATATCATATCTGCCCTTTATTATTACTGATGCATAGTTTGGTGTAATATTTGATGATATTACTTCCAAATTATTTGAAAACTCCAGTTTGAGTTTTTGTGTATTATGATTTTTTTCTTCTTTTATATCTATAAGGTATTCATTACTATTATAATCATTTTTAGAAATTATAATATCTGTACCCTTATTATAAATATTATAATCATCATTTAAAAAGTAACGTATCCTTCTTGGAAAACGCAAAGTTACAGGTTTAGATATAGATTTACATTGATTATTATGATTATAATCTTTTTTTAATGATACATTATAAATATCTAAATATCTTTGACCATTATAAAGTGATGATATTTTATAACTTACTGCCCCATTACTTTTAATTATATTATCATCACCGCATATAATGTTTTCAATATACCCTGCCTTTCTTTCAGGCATGTATGATAAATTATCCTGCATATATATAAAAGAACTTTTTCCATTATGTATAAGCCTGCCGTTTGATTTAAAAAACAAAAGCACTTCTTTATTATTTTTTTTGATTACTGGTACCAGACTTTTCACTTCTTTTTCTGCTTTTGGGGTAAATGAAGAAAATGAGCCGTTTTCAACTTCTATTTTCCATATATTTTTAGGCATTTTATGAATATTATATCGGCACCCGTTATCGTTTAAAGTGATATTAATATTTTTATTTTCTGCCCATATAGAAAGTGATGATGACAGGCAGTTTTCATTTGTTTTTGCAGCACAGGAAGAAAGCATTATTAATAATATAATACTTAAAAAAAACTTCATATAATCAATACACCAGCCCATGCAGTGCAAGCCCTAAAACTACAGAATAGCTGTATTTATCTGTTGGCTGAACTTTGCCTGCACTTTCAGGAAGAACAATAAACTGCCATGGGTCTAAATATTCCACAGGCACTGTATATTTATCACGAAGTGCTTTTTCAAGACCAAAAGTCTGGCATGCACCACCTGAAAGATATATATGGTTAGGTAATGAGCCGCCACGAAGTAAATAAAATTTTAATACGTAGTCTATTTCCTGAATATATTCTATGGAAAATATTCTGTCCAGCGTTGTGCGCACTTTTTCAGGGTCTGAGTGAGTATCTGGGTTTATTTTTATTTTTTCTGCAGTTTCGCTGTCCACATCCAAGTCATGTTTAATAAGGTCAGTAAAATATTTGCCACCACGGCTTACTTCTCTGCAGTAATCAAAAAAGCCGTTTTTTATAAGTATTACAAAAGAACCAATATAACCAACATGCAGTATAAGCTGCACTTCTGCATTGTTTGTTTTATTTAATGCCCTAAATAACCGCACAATAGACATAGCTTCTGCTTCAATAGCATAAGGCTGTAATTTAGCTGATTCTATTACTGATACAAAATCTGTTACTACATCTTTTTTTGCAGCAGTCATAACTATACTTGTATGGTTATATAAATCCTGAGAAGGCAGTGCCTCAAAATCAATACACATTTCCTCAGGCTCAACACATGCATACTGGTCTGCTATCCAGCGGAACTCCTTTAAGTCCCCTAAACTGTCATTATTTACAAGCATTTTACGCACAAGCACAGAAGGTCCTTTTAATGCAACAGCAGCTGTTCTTACAGGAAAAGTATCATCAACTGTTTCTAATATTCTTTTTACCAGCTCCCCATAATCGTTTATTGCTCCATTTTCTGTAACAACACCTTCAAACGTATTGTTACGGAATTTATCAACAACAAACCCAGTTTTAGTAGGGCTTAAAAGCACTGCTTTAATAGCATTTGCACCAATATCAAGCCCTATATGGTATTTATCTGACATTAAAATCTACTCTCCTGCATATACTTAATTTTATAAAGTAAGCTCTCTAAAAAAACAGCTTTTTGCACCTGTGTGGCAGGCTGGCCCAGTCTGATGCACTATATATATTAAACAGTCCTCATCGCAGTCTACCATTACTTTTACAACCTTTTGCACATGGCCGGAAGTTTCCCCTTTTTTCCACAAAGATTTCCTGCTGCGTGAATAATAATAAGCATAACCTTCTTTTAAAGTAAGCTCTACTGCCTGCAAATTTGCATAAGCCTGCATAAGTATTTCATTAGTTTCTGCTTCCTGCACTATAACAGGCACTAAACCTGCACCCTTTTCAAAATCTATCTTTATATTCATATTATCACGTAATTTAACATATTCTTGGTAAAAGTTCGCCAGGCGGTAAATCTATATGACGCCTGCCTCCAGAATATGTATCAAGTATTACTTTATTTTCATCTGTTACTGTGCCGATAATTGCTGCTCTCTCACCCTCTGTTGTGGATTGTAACATATCAAGCACCTTTTGGCTGTCCTCACTGCTGCATATAATAACAGCTGCCCCTTCGTTTGCTACACTTAATGGGTCAAAACCTAATGTATCACATAATTCTGCCACATCTGGTCTTAATGGTATATCTTCTTCTTTTATAAGAAAACCTTTGCCGCTTTTTTCTGCAATCTCGTTTAATACTGCAGCAATACCTCCGCGCGTAGCATCTCTGCCAAATTTAACATTGAATGGATAAACTGCCTGCATCATCTTATTTAAACATGCACAGTCGCTTGCAATATTACCTGCAAACCCAAACTGACCACGTTCAAGCATTACTGCCATACCATGACGAGCTATATCTGATGTAACAATTACCTTATCACCTGCTTCAATAGCACCAAAATCATTTAAGTTTTTTACTACCCTGCCTATACCGCTTGTATTAATGATAACCCCGTCAATACCGCCGCGCTCTACAACCTTAGTATCACCGCAGACTATTTTCACACCTGCTTTTTTTGCTTCCTCTGCTGCACTTTTAACTATTTTTTCTAACTTTTCATAGCTGTAACCTTCTGCTACAACAAGTGCAAAAGAAATATATAATGGCTCTGCACCGCTTACAGATAAATCATTCACTGTGCCGCATACTGATAATTTTCCAATATTTCCGCCGTTAAAAAATTCAGGACGAATCACAAAAGAATCAGTAGTAAAAGCAGTATTTGTGCTTGTTTCAACATGGGAAGCATCACCTAAATTATTTAATATATCGTTATCAAAATATTTTAAGATTATATCTTTTATAAATCCTGATGTTTGTTTACCACCACCGCCAATAGATAAAGTAACAATTTTCCCTTCCATTTTGCACCTATCTCATAAATTTATAATATGCTGCGCATGTGCCTTCACCTGACACCATACATGGCCCAACAGGGTTATCAGGAGTGCAGCGCCTTTCAAATAATGGGCACTCTTTCGGTTTGATTTTACCTGTAAGCACCTGACCACATTTGCAGCCTTTTATTTCTGTAATATTTTTTGGCTTTAAATTAAACCGTTTTAAAGCATCGTATTCTTCATATTCATCACGTATTGCAAGGCCGCTTTTTTTAAGCTCACCAAGCCCGCGCCATACTGCATCACTTTCATAAAATACTTTTGCAAGTATTGCCCTTGCATTAGCGTTACCTTCATCAGGCACTACACGCCTGTATTTATTTACGATATGAAAGTCATTATTGTTAGTCTGGCGAATAATTTCATAAACAGCATCAAGCATCTCAACAGGCTCAAACCCTGCAACAACAGCCGCCTTGCCTGCTTTTATTATAGGCTCATAAAGCACTATACCTGTTACCGCTGTAACATGGCCTGGGCATAAAAAGCCGTCTAAATGCAGCTCTTTATCACTTAATATTAAATCAATAGCTGCAGGCATTGTTTTACAAAATGAAAGCACAGAAAGATTTTTTAAACCTTTCTCTTTTGCTGCCATAATCAAAGCCGCCACAGTTGGCGCAGTTGTTTCAAACCCAATACCTAAAAATGTGTAATGCTTTTCTGGATTTTCTTCTGCCAGCTTTATAGTATCAAGGGGTGAATAAACCACATTAACATCTGCCCCTCTTGCACGTTTATCTAATAAAGTCTGCCCATTACTGCCAGGAATACGCAGTAAATCACCAAAACTTGCAACAGATACACCAGTATCAAGCAAATCAAAAAATAAATCTATCTCTCCCTGACTTGTAACACAAACAGGACATCCTGGACCAGAAATCAACTCCACATTTTCAGGCAGCATACTTCTAAGCCCAGAACGAGCAATAGCCATAGTATGAGTGCCGCAGACTTCCATTATTTTATATGTTTTATCTGCATGCACTTCTTCTTTTATAGACTGGCTTACTTTTAAAGCAGTCTCTCTATCTCTAAATGGAATGTTTGGATTCATCTGTATAGTCCAGTAAAAATTCTAACGTTTCTTTTGCCTCTTTTTCATCTATTTTAGATATAGCAAAGCCAGCATGAACAACAACCCAGTCCCCAACTTTTACATCATCACCTAAAAATATAGTAGAAATCTCTCTTTTTGTGCCAGCAACATCAACTGTTGCAACATGCATATCAAGTTTCTCAATTAAACCAGGAAATCCTAAACACATAATAACTCCCTTTAAGCATTATTTTTTCTCTGCCTAATAATTTTTACAGTTTTTAAAATAATTCCAAGCATAACACCTGTTAAAAAACCACCAATATGTGTCCAGTATGCTACATTTGAAATATTTAAATACCTGCCTTTTATCCCTATACTTTCCTGAAATGAACGTAAATATTCATTAATATTAAAAAACTGCTCACAATACCATAAAAGCAGCTGGAAAGTTATAAACAGTAAAATTATAATTACTGACGGTATATTTCTTATTATTGCATATATTAATAAAAATATAAATGTTTTTATTTTTGAAAATGGAAAAAATACTATAAACATACCCATTATACCAGCTACTGCACCACTGGAACCAACTATTGGGTATTCTAAATCAGGCATCATAAAAGCCTCTATAATCACTGCCAGCACGCCTATAATAATATACATACATAAAAATTTAACAGTGCCAATATAGTCTTCAACATTTTTTCCAAAAACATATAAAAAATACATATTCAATGCTACATGTAATGAACTGCTGTGCAAAAACATATATGTAACAAATGAAGACATTTTTTCACCAGTGCTGACTATTTCCGAAGGCATCGCCATTTTTAATGGCATAAACCCATGGTCTGCAAAAAGTAAACCATGAAAATTAATACGAAAATATATATAAATAACTATATTTGTTATAATTATCAGCCAAACACCATAAGGAAACCTATTGACTGGAATATTTGTCTTTAATGGAAACATAATCCTCCCATTACCCCAAAAATGCATTATAATTATTTTAAAAATAATTGCAAATATTTTTATAAGAAATTTATTTAATTCACTAAATTTAGTAGGATATAAAATTGAAAAAGTTACAAACCAATATCTATATAAATAACTTGTTGACATTTATAAAGAAAATTATATAATCACAAGCCATGCGTACTAAATATATTATTTTAATATTAATTATACTAATGAATGTATCATTTGCTTATGCAGAAGAAACTCTTAAACCATATAAAAAAAATTCTATAATGGTATTATGGGAAAATGACCTTATTGCATTTATGCACTCAGACAGGTATTATTCTAACGGTATAAGGTTAGGCTATACTTCAAAAGAATACGACTATTTTAATGAAGATAATAAGATGAGCTGGGCAAAATATGTTAGCATATTATCCTTTAATAAACCACATATTACAAGGTTTCATCTTAATATTAATCAGGAAATGTACACAACAGCAAAACATGCCAGACCTTTTCCTAAAAACGACCACCCTATGGGCGGGTTTTTATACTTTAATGCAGGCATATATAACAGGACAGCTAATACAGAAGAACATATCGGCTTAAAAATAGGTGTAGTAGGTCCATTATCTTTTACAGGGCAGCTGCAGACTGCATATCACTCAGCTATCGGGCAGCTTGTGTTTACAAGCTGGGAGTATAACCAGCTTGATAATGAATTTATATTTAATCCGTACTACCAGATAACTGGTCGCAAGTATATTTTTAAAACAAACCCTGTATCATTAGATGTGCTGGGCACATTAGATGTGGCAGCAGGAAATGCTGATACACATTTTGGAACATACGGTACAATCAGGTTTGGTCATAATCTGGATAACGATTTTGGTATGCCAAAAATAAACTTAGAGCAGGATTTTGCACCAGTTCACAGCGATAAATTTTCATTATATGTGTTTGTTGCAGGTGGCGCAAAAGTAACACTTCATAATATATTTATACAAGGAAATTCTCCAAATACAAGGTTTGGCTATAATTTAGAACTTTTAAGGTGGGAAGTAAGTGCTGGCATTATGGCTTCATATTATGGCTTCCGTATAGGTTATATCTGGACATATTACTCAAAAGAATATACTGTGCAGCCCTATGACCACCACGCAGTAGGAGCAGCATTAGTAGAATTTGCTTTTTAAATATAACTTATATTAACTTATTTTTATAAAATCTATTATATAAAATATTCAGAACACCGAGTCAGTACTCCTTTTATATGTGGTATCTCATTTAGTTCATCCTGCTTCAATTTGATATGATATATATTTTGTTCGCTAATTTTTATGCATTATATTAGTGTTTGTAAATTAGACATAATGTTACTCCTTTTATTTTTTACTTATTATAAAATAATAAGATATTATTTTATTAAATCAACAGTTTATATGCATATTAATACTATATCATACGATAACTTCTACATAATATTATCTATATTCTACATTATATAAACGCTGATATTGCTGTACAGCCCCATAATGAGGAACACGTCTATGACAATCTTCATGTAGTAACTCCATATAACAGAATGTATATTGTGGCTTATTATAATCAATATAATTTACAATTCCTTCAACATGATGCCATATATAATTTGCTCCTAATTGATAATCATAACCATCTTGACATCCTGTAACTTTATTATTAGCTTCAACAAAATCACCAGCTCTACTACCTGTCATCTTTATGCGTATTTGTTTCGTACAGAGTGGATGAAATACTTTTAATCTCATATCCAGAGGCTTACTATGTGAACAACCTAGAATTGTATTAAATAAAATTGTTTCATTATCAAAATGATGAATCTCTGTATCGTCCATTATTGCATCAAAAAGTCTACCTTGCCATTCTCTATGCTCAAACAGCCACCCTGTATCAATATTATGTAATCTAGTATAATTTTCTAGTTCTTGTATTGTAACATTGCGATATTTATAATCTAACCATATACTCATATTTCAACACCCTTTAAATTTTTTTCTAACTACTCATTTTCTAATATATTTTCATAATAATAAATATCTGTATTTTTATTATTTTCTTTTATAATAAAAACAGCTTCTTTATTTTTTTCAGGTTTTGTTTCTATCCATATTTCATTTTTATTTTTGTAATAATAGCATGTATAACCTTGATTCTCGTTTCTAACACTTTGTGTTAGATTTACGCTGTCTTCTGCATTAGTTAAAGGCATAGTTTTTCTTAAAATAATATTTTTATTTTTCTCAAGATATCTATTTGATAGAATATCCTGCAATTTACTATACGCATTATTTAAATCAGTATTTTCAAATGAATATATACATACATATTTATTCTTCTTCCCTTTTGCCAGATTTAAACATTCAAAACCATATATTTTTCCAGCTGTTCCAGTGCCTGAAAATATTGGATAAGCATCTTTTAAATCCTTATTTTGATTTACAGTTATATAATTTTTACATTTTCTTGATAATTCACTTTTTTCTTCTAACACATTTTCTGCAAAAACTGTCAGGCTGTAAAATATAAATAAAAATAATACAATAAGTTTTATATTAAAAATGTGATTTATTGTTTTCTTCATCTGCTTAATCTCCTAATATATACTTATATTCATTATATTTCTTTTCCCTGTCTTTAAGCCCGTTATATCCTCCATTTACTGCTTTTGTCATACCTTTAATATCATCTTTATCACAATAAGTATTAATATTCCTTGATTTCCAATAATATAAGGCACTTTCTACAGCTCCTTTTGGGCTTATGCAGTAAGTAAGAGTTTCTTCTAAACCTAAACCAGATATTTCTGCAAATTTTCTATAATTATCTTTACCTGTTAATTGAATACAGCCTCTGCCCCTGTATTTATAACCATCTCCGCTTTCTTCACTGCCATTACCCATTCTATTTGCATACACTTTGTTTGCTATCTTTTCAGGTTTTCCTGCATACATTTCTGCTTCTTCCATAGTTGTAAAATATTTTGGAAATACTTTTAATAAAGCAGCAGCAGAATAATTCAAATTTTCCTGTAAAACTTTAAAGCCGCTGCTTTCATGGCTGCATTGTGCAAGAAACCCTGCTGCTCTGTTAGTAGTATTTATTTCATACTTTTCAAATAACGGCTGCAAATCATCAAAATTTAATTGATTTGTAATCTGCATTAAAATTTCTTTATTAAACTTCATTATACTTTCCTAATTAAATATGATTTTTATATTATCAGCTTCTTCATTTTCTATCTGTCTGTTATCTATAAAAATCTTATCACAAAATAACTGTATATAAGAAATAGTATATTTTCTAAATATTTTTCTAAAAATATTTGGCTTTTTAATAAAATATTTATTATTTATGCCATAGATATTAAAACTAATTGTTATATCAAGCAGATATTCTGCATAATAAAACATTTTGAATACCTGTTTTAAATCTATGCCGTATGTTTTATTTATATATACAGCATTTTTAATATAATTAGTTTCTAAATAATTTTTCATGCAGGTTTCTGACCTTATTTTAATATCTGCCATAACCTGCATAAATTCTTTTAAGCTGATGCTTTTATTCATATTAATCATGCATCCATACAGGCTTTTTATCAAAGCCTATATGGTAAACTATCCACTGCTGCACAACCTGATGTTCGCCAATATTAAATATTGTAAAATTCTTTTCCTGGCCTATAATATGCCCCTTAGGAAAATCATTTAAACATTTATTTAATAATTCCATATCTTTTGCAGCATCTTCTTCTGTATATAAAACCTGCGGGTCTTTCTGACCTACAACTATCCGTTTTACATACTTGATTCTAGATAAATCAAACACTTCTGCCATAATGACTATTGATTCCCGCCTGAGCCACCAGCACTAGTATTTTCACTTTTTGGCTGAATAGCTGCATACATAATATCTAATATTCTTGATAAGCCCTCGCTTTGACCTGCATCTCTTGCATGGAGTTCTACATGATATTTTGCAGTAGTATCTGTTCTTCTTGTGTTTTCCTGATGAGAACTTACAGAGCCTTTTATATTTACAGATGTTTTAAAAAATAAAAATCCATAACTGCCAGATGCATTCATTTCGCCTGATGTATCGCTGCGGTCTTTATGCTCGTCTGTGGTTTTAACTTCCATATCAAAAGTTATATCCATACTGTTAATAGAAAGGTTTGGAACTTTAACAATAGATAAAAGAGGCGTTTCTATAACCATATCATCATACCCACATCCATCTTCTTTTGCCTTTTTATATTTAAACTCTACTGTCCTTGCAACAAGTCTAGAATTATTATCTCCTGGTTTTTCTCTCATTAAACCTACTGTTTTAATAAAGTCTGCTGTTGCATTTGCAAGCTGTAGCTGAGCATTACATGCTGCCTGTAATGGTCCGCCTAATAATGTAGCCATTGGTAATGCGCCAAATTGTTTTGAAATTTCTGTTACTTCTGCCATAATTATTCCTCCTTAATTACGTTATTTTTCATTTTTTTAGTAATTATTTCTTTTTCATATTTCTGACAGCGGTTTATTAATTCATTTATCATTCTTGCAGTTCCTTCTGGTAAATCATGTTTACTCATAGAAAGGCTCACATGGGCAGTAAGCCCAGGCTCTTTTAAATTGCCGCCAAGCACGTCAATTTGCAGTGAAGGCAGCTTATTATAATCAGTTATATTTTCATCCTTATCCATATTATCTGTATCAATCCCAACAATGCCTATATCAAACTCAGTCCGAATATTATCTATATGAACTGGTGTAATAGGAAGCATAGTTAGAAATGGCACATTATAATACCTTGTTCTGTAATACTCATCATCTGAATCAGGTATACCTATTGAAAAATTTTTAGGGAAATACCCCTTCATTAACTCATCTGTATCGTTGCCATTACTGTCTTTTTCAAATTTTCGCTCAAAAAATGTAAAAATATGAGAAAGCTGCGATTCTTCCACATCATTTTGAGCCTGCGCCACAGCCTTTGCAATAGAGACAATAATATCACCTAGTGATGTTATCTTTGCCATAATTTATCACCATTCCTGTATATTTTTGATAATGATTTAATATGAAGTATAAACATATTGTCAAACTTAGATAAGATTTTTTAAAAAAAGAAAATTTTGAAAATAAAATTATAAAATTTTTTATAAAAACCTTTTCCTGTAAATCAAGATAATGTAAAAGAGTAATATTACCGTTGTGATTGAAATTATTATATAAATTTATATTTCTTTTAGTAAAGTAATTGAATAAGTTATGGAAAAATAAGAATATTATGGTGTCTAATAAATTTTGACTATGCGCATCCCCCCCCCGAAAATTAAGAGGAAACATTTCTAGAGAATGAAATACATTTTTTTGACCTAAACAATAATAAGAAAATGGCAGTAGATAACTATTAATCCTTGATTTATAAGCAATATCTTCATTTTCTGATATGCAATTTTCTAAAAAATTAATATACATATTTAATGTCCTTTTTATATTATTTAATTTAAAATTCATAATAAATCAATACTTTTTATTATATTTATATTATTTTGTTTATATTAATATTATAAATTAATAAAATATGTAATTATGATTTA
>DXAQ01000006.1 GCA_019116905.1 Candidatus Mucispirillum faecigallinarum
TAGAGCAGAGGACTGAAAATCCTCGTGTCGATGGTTCGATTCCGTCTCTGGGCACCATTCCTTTTATATACTTTTTATAATCAATATTTCATATTTTCCATTAATATTTAATATTTCTATAAGTTATTTAATTATAAAATCATTATAAGATTATTAAATTTTATTTAACATTATAATTTTACAGCTTTTGTAGCAGGCTGGTATCTGGAACCTAATGACACTAAACTTGAAATAGAAAACCCTGCATTTGCAAGACTTTCTTTTATTGATTTGCTTGATGCATAAGTTGTTAATACTCCGCCTTTATCTAAAAGAGAATAAAGCTTATGGAACATATTATCGCTCCACATTTCGCTGTTATGTTTTTTAGAAAATGGGTCAAAATATATTATATCAAACTTATGGTTTAATGAATATATAAAATCTACAGCATCCTGAATATAAAGCTCTAATGAAAAATTATTATAAATATTATTGTTTAAAAGGTTTCTAAGCAGTTTATACCCATTTACAGGCATAAGGATATGGGTATTTTTAACAATATTTATAAGTGATGAATCTTTTTCAACAGAAACTGCATGTATTCTGTTTGTAATATTATGTTTTAAGGCTTCATCTATTGTAACGGCTAAATTAAGCCCTACTCCAAAACATATATCTAAAACACGCACTTCTTTTTCTTTTGCTCTTTCAATAATATTTGTGCCCTTTACAAATTTATGCAGACTTTCAGTGTATGCGCCAACAGATTTTGTTTTGTATGATTCATTATACTCCATACTGTAAAATGTATAAGAACCATCACTTGTATTAATTATTTTTTTATTGCCGTATATATTTACTGGCAGATTTCTATCAAATATGGCTTTTCCCCTTTTTTGGCGGCCTTAAATCAGGATAACCTGTTGGGTTATGAAAATCTTTTTTCATTCTGTTAAAATACCCAAACTGTATTTCAGGACGCCTTTTTTTAATTAATTTCATCATATTTTTTATGCCGTGTATTTCATCAGGCTTTAATTGCAGGCTTGACATTAAAAGTTCTGCATCAATATTTAAATTACGCATTTGAATTAAATCTACCTTATGCTGTTCCACAAAATCAAGTAACGCAGATGTTTCTGATGCTCTGTCGTTTACCCCTGGAAACGTAAGTAAATTAAGCTGTAAAAATACGCCTGCCTGTCTGATTAATTCTACACTTTTTACTACATCTTGAAATTTATATGTACGCGGTCTGTAATATGCACTGTATGTGCTCTCTATTACTGAATTTAAACTAACGCGAACACTATCAACCCCTGCATCTAATACTTTTGCAACATTATCAGGAATTGAGCAGTTAGAGTTAAAATTTACTGTTAAATTAGGATTTTCACGTTTTATTATTTTTACTGCTTTTGCAATATTATCTGCTGCAAGACATGGGTCTCCTTCACAGCCCTGACCAAAACTTATAAGCGGGTCTTTTGCTCTTTCTCCATGACGAAGTGCTACTTCTGCAATTTCTTCTGCAGTCGGTGCAAAAGTCATTCTTTCCTGTGGGGATGGGCAGCATTCTGAAGTCTGTAAAGAAATGCAGCCTACACAAGCACTGTTACATGCAGGGCTTGTAGGTATAGGACATTCCCAGCGTGGATAAAATACATTTTTAGCAGCTGTACAGTGATACTCTGTTGCGCAGCGTCGCAGCTGGTTATAAAGTCTGTTTTCTGGTGAATTTTTTATAAATTCATCAACCTGTTTATCAAAATTACATGAAAAATCATAGTTTTTCGGGTCCCATTTAGATATATTATCAACCTGAATAGCAGGCACAACAAAATGGCCGTCTAAAAAACCAACAGCAGTATATGCAAAAAGCGGCATAGTATAATCTTTTGTTTTTCTATAAGCTGGCAGATAAAGCCTTAAAAAACCAGGAGATAAAAATACACTGACAGCATACCCTTCTTTAAACTCTACCATATTTGCCTTATTTTCATCATAAGCCACAGGATGAGTATGAGGCATAAAATAAAGCCTTGATGAATCTGGAAGTCTTATTAACTCTGTTTCATAAGGAATAAAATCATAAGAGCCGCTGCGAACAGCCATTTTTAACTCTGGATGGTCAAATATTTCACCTTTTTCATTAGCATATACTAGATTTGGTATTTTATACAAAACTATTACCTCATAAATATTTTATATATATATAACAAAAAAAATATATTTTTTAAATATAAAATTTCATCAAAATATATTGAACTTTATAAAAAAAAATAATATGATAGTATAATTTAATAAATGGAGGTTTATAATGACTGATATTATTGATGTATTTGCTAGAGAAATTATTGATTCCAGAGGCAACCCGACTGTTGAAGTAGAAGTTACTACAAGCGGTGGTGTTGTTGGCAGAGCTGCCGTTCCTTCTGGCGCTTCTACTGGAAAATTTGAAGCAGTCGAATTAAGAGATGATGATAAATCACGCTACCTTGGTAAAGGTGTGCAGACAGCTATAAAAAATGTTAATGAAATAATAAGCCAGGAAATTGAAGGTATAGATGTATGCGAACAAAAACTTATTGATGAAGTTTTATTAGAGCTTGATGGCACTGATAATAAATCAAAACTTGGTGCAAATGCTATTCTTGGCGTATCTATGGCATGTGCAAAAGCAGGTGCAGAATCATGCGGACTGCCATTATATCGTTATTTAGGCGGTGTTTTTGCTCATACTCTGCCTGTTCCAATGATGAATATATTAAATGGCGGAAAACACGCTGATAATAATGTAGATATTCAAGAATTTATGGTTATGCCTGCTGGCGCTGCATCTTTTAAAGAAGCTTTAAGAATGGGCGCAGAAACTTTCCATGCTCTTAAAAAAGTGCTGCATGACAAAGGCTTAAATACTGCTGTTGGTGATGAAGGCGGTTTTGCTCCTAACTTAAAATCTAACGAAGAAGCTCTTGAAGTAATTATTAAAGCAATAGAAACTGCTGGTTATAAACCAGGTGATGACATTATGATTGCTCTAGATGTTGCTTCCAGTGAACTTTATAAAGACGGTTTTTACTATTTAAATGCAGAAAGTTCTCCTAAAAAAACAGCTGAAGAAATGATAGAATATTATACTTATCTTACAAGCAAATACCCTATTATATCTATTGAAGACGGTCTTGATGAAGAAGACTGGAACGGCTGGAAAAAATTAACAGATACACTTGGTAAAAAAGTGCAGCTTGTAGGCGATGATTTATTTGTTACAAATACACGCAGATTAGTTCAAGGTATTGAGCAGAAAGTTGGTAATGCTATACTTGTTAAAGTAAACCAAATAGGTACAATTACTGAAACATTAGATGCTGTTGAAACTGCAAAAAGAGCAGGATATACTGCTATTATTTCCCACAGGTCTGGCGAAACAGAAGATACAACAATTGCAGACTTAGCAGTTGCTACAAATGCAGGCCAGATAAAAACAGGTGCTCCTTCTAGAACTGACAGGGTTGCAAAATATAACCAGCTTTTAAGAATTGAAGAAGATTTATTAGATTCTTCTGAATATCTTGGCAAAGCAGCTTTTTATAATTTAAGATAAAAAATAAGGGGTTTGTAAAAACAAACCCCTTTAATTTATTTAGATATTTATTATTTATTTATATACATTTCAAAAGCTTTTTTAAAACCATGCTCACTTACATAGTGCATAATATCCCATACATCTTTTAAAGTAACACGGGGCGAATCCTTTTCCCTGTTCATAAGCCAGTATTGAATTAATGACATATTAGCTTCTACTATATATTCAAGCAAATATTCAAACTTGCTGACACGTACAGAGTTATCTATAGATGCATATTTTCTATATGCATCTTTAATTATATTTTTCATACGCGATTTAAATCTAGGGTCGCCATTTTCCCCATTTAAAATACGGATATACTCACTATGCTCTAAAAAATTTGTCTGCATATCTTCAAATATTTTATCATCTGCAATTTCTATATCGCCATAGTAAAATTTAATATGAAAATCAACCCTTTTTGCAAAATCATCAAGCAGTTCCTGCTCTGTTTTTTGTAAAAGGTCATATATACTTTTATAATATAAATAAAATGTCCCTCTATTAAACCCTGCTAAATCTGCCACTTCTTTAATAGTTATTGTTTCAATCTTTCTTTCTGCATAAAGGGCAAAAAATGCCTTTTTAAACCTTTCTTTAGTTTCATGGGACCTGTGCGTATCTTTCATTAAACCCTCCCTTATTTTTCTTAATTATTAGTAAATAATTTGCTTATAACATCTGCTGCCTTATCATTAAACAGGCTAAAATTATATACCAGTCTGCTGTTTGTATAAGCTTTAAATGGTTCGCCCCTGTTATTTACCCAAAAAAGAACATTATCCACAGCTGGATTTTTATAATCAATTTCCCAGTAAATTATTCCTGAGGGGTGCTTATGCTGAGTAATGCTGCCATTAGGCATACTGTTTTCCACACAGCCTTGTAAATCATCTATATTTTGAATAGACTCTACACATACTTTATTATATGGTATTAAAACATTATCAACTAAATTAAACTGATAAACAAGACCATCTTCTGTATCTTTATATAAAAATTCTTTATTTTCACCCTTTATACTTGATAACTCAAATAAAGCTGCTTTATCAAGAACGCCATTACTTATTACGCCTCTGCATAAATTTTCTTCATTTTTTGAACATATAAGGCTTGCCATATCTGTAAAAGTATCTAAATCATAAGAAGGCACTTCTACTACAATAGAATAAAGCTCTGCCCCAACAGGAAAATTTATAACATCTTTTTCTTCTAATGGAATAGATTTATCTATTCTATACAACGATATATTACCTGTCAAACTTTTTTTACTTATTTTTCTTATATATATTGGAGCATATAAACAGTTGTTTTCAGGATTATTTTTACAGCTGTAATCACTTGTTGTTTTATATATTACAAGAGAATCATCAGAAGAATATAACGATTCTTCTATCCCATTAAGCAGCCTGCCTAATGAAATATTACCATAACCTTTATTTGAAAGATTTATTTTATTATCAATTATTAAAGATGTATTATCCATTTTTATGGAAATAATACCATCATAACCAAAATAATATGATATTCTGCCTGATGAAAAATACTCTTTTGGAGTAATACCTTGTATATTATCAATGCTGTCTAAACTTTGGCAGTATGCCTGAAAAGAAATAAACAATATAAAACTAAAAATTAAATACTTTCTCATAACTACACTCTTAAATCCTGCTATTAAATATTATAGATATATTGACTTTTATATCAAATAGAACAATACACTATATAAAAGAAGGTTATAAAATTATTGACAATTTTATCTATTAGCTTTAACTGTATATTGTTGTAATTTTATTATAACAATAAGATATATGAATATTAATATATTTTCAATAAGAAAAATTAAAAATAAAACAAGGAGCATAAAATGAAGTATATTTCTTACGAAGAAAAATTAGCAAAATTAATAACTCATCATTCATTAAACCTTAAAAAAGGTGATGTTGTGCAGATAAAAGCAGAAACCTCAGCAGAACCGCTTGTAAAAGCAATGTATAAAGAAATAATTAAACTTGGTGCATACCCATTTTTAAGGCTGTTTATTCCTGAAAGTCAGGAGTATATGGCAAAATATGCATCAGATGAACAGCTTTCATATCTGCCTGAATTTGATATTAAACAGGCTGAAATAATGACTGCTTATATTTATATTGATTCTACTATCAATACAAAATCTTTAACAAATGCAGACCACAGTAAAATTGCATTAATGCGTAAAACTGCTATGCCTGTTAGAGAAATTATGAATAAAAGAGAATTAGAAGGAAAATTCCGCTGGTCATTATGTCCATATCCTAATCAGTCTATGGCGCAGGATGCAGAAATGTCTCTTGATGAATATACTGCCTTTGTATATGAAGCATGTAAATTAAATGAAGATGACCCTATTGCTGCATGGAAAAAAGTAGAAGCAGAACAGGAAGCAATAGCAAAAAGAATGACTGGCACAAAATGGCTGCACATTAAAGGAAAGGATACAGATTTAAAACTAAATGTTGAAGGCAGAATATGGGAAAACTGCTGCGGTTACAGAAATATGCCAGACGGGGAAGTATTTACAAGTCCTGTTGAAAACAGTGCAGAAGGAACTATTTTATTTGATATACCAACCACATATAACGGCGTAGAAGCTAAAAATGTTTTTTTAAGGTTTGAAAAAGGAAAAGTTGTAGAAGCTCGTGCTGAAAAAGGACAGGATTATTTACATAAAATGCTTGATATGGATGATGGCTCACGCTTTGCAGGTGAAATCGCATTCGGTTTAAATGATAATATTAAAATCCCTACAAAAAATATACTTTTTGATGAAAAGATTGGTAAATCAATGCATTTAGCAATTGGAGCAAGCTATCAGGAAGTTGGCGGCAAAAATATTTCTGCACTGCACTGGGATTTAATAAAAGATATGAAAAATGGCGGAACAGTAGAAGCTGACGGTGTGCTGGTTTATAAAGACGGAAAACATATACTTTAAATAAAAAACCCTGCCAATACTAAAAGGCAGGGTTTAGATTTATAATTAATATTAATTAATTATTTTAAAGCCTGAGCCGTTGCCACAGCTACAGCAACAGTTGCCCCAACCATAGGGTTATTACCCATTCCTAAAAAGCCCATCATTTCAACGTGAGCAGGAACAGATGATGAACCAGCAAACTGAGCATCAGAATGCATTCTGCCCATAGTATCTGTCATACCGTAAGATGCTGGACCTGCTGCCATATTATCTGGGTGCAGAGTTCTACCTGTGCCGCCACCTGATGCTACTGAAAAATATTTTTTATTTTGCTCATTACATTCTTTTTTATATGTGCCTGCAACAGGGTGTTGGAAACGTGTAGGGTTAGTTGAGTTACCTGTAATAGATACATCAACCCCTTCTAAATGCATTATTGCTACCCCTTCCCTAACATCATCAGCACCATAGCAGCGAACGTTTGCACGTTCTCCATTAGAGTATGCTTTTTCTCTAACTACTTTTACTTCGCCAGTTGCATAATCAAACTGAGTCTGCACATAAGTAAAACCATTAATACGAGAAATTATTTGTGCTGCATCTTTTCCAAGACCATTTAATATAACCCTTAATGGAGTTTTTCTTGCTTTATTTGCATTTTTAACAATACCTATTGCACCTTCTGCAGCAGCAAATGATTCATGACCTGCTAAAAAAGCAAAACATTTTGTTTCATCTCTTAAAAGCATAGCTCCAAGGTTACCATGACCTAACCCAACTTTTCTATCTTCTGCAACAGAGCCAGGAATACAGAAAGCCTGTAAGCCTATGCCTATATTTTCTGCAGCTTCTGCTGCTGATTTAGAACCTTTTTTAATTGCTATTGCTGCACCGCATGTATATGCCCAGCAAGCATTTTCAAAGGCTATCGGTTGTATTTCTTTTACCATATTATATGGATTAAAACCTTTTTCTTCGCATATTTTAAGAGCTTCTTCACAGCTTGATATACCGTATTCTTTTAAAGCTGCATTAACTTTATCTATACGCCTTTCATAACTTTCAAATAATGCCATAATATCCACTCCTTATTATTATTCATGACGAGGGTCAATATATTTAACCGCTTCATTAAATCTGCCATAAACTCCTTTTGCATTGTTTAAAGCATCTTCTGCAGGAGTGCCTTTTTTAATAGCATCCATCATTTTACCAAGGTTTACAAACTCATAACCAATAATTTCATTATCAGCATCAACTGCAACTCTTGTAATATAACCTTCTGCCATTTCTAAATATCTAGCGCCTTTTGCTTTTGTGCCAAACATTGTGCCAACCTGACTTCTTAAACCTTTTCCTAAATCTTCAAGGCTTGCTCCTATTGGTAAGCCACCTTCAGAAAAAGCAGTCTGAGACCTGCCGTAAACAATCTGTAAGAAAAGTTCACGCATAGCCACATTTATTGCATCACATACTAAGTCAGTATTTAATGCTTCTAAAATAGTTTTACCAGGCAGTATTTCTGAAGCCATAGCAGCAGAATGTGTCATACCTGAACAGCCAAGAGTTTCAACAAGTGCCTCCTCAATAATACCATCTTTAATGTTTAATGTTAATTTGCAGGCTCCCTGTTGTGGTGCACACCAGCCTACTCCATGAGTAAGACCACTAATATCTTTAATTTCTTTTACCTGCACCCATTTTCCTTCTTCAGGTATTGGTGCTGGACCATGATATGCTCCCTTTGCTATCGGACACATATGCTCTACTTCAGCAGAATAAATCATATTCCTACCTCCTTCTTATTTTTTTGCACTATATATTTGCATTTATTTATCTAAAAAACCTCTAAACCCAACATTAATACGGGCAAATCCGTTACCAACTGAATTAGAATTAGGAAAAGCAGATGTTAAAGATTCAAAACCACCACCTGCCTCTATAAATATAGATAAATTATTAATACTAAAAATATCTGCACCTAAACCAGCATACACTTCATAAGAATATGGCGCTTCAAATAATGGACTTCCTGCTGTTCCTGCAAAAGCAAAACCGCCTGCAACAAAACCATAAGGTATAACAAACACATTATTTTTAATATAATCTGTAGATAAGCCAAAAGTTATTTTTTCTGTAATACCAAGATATCCTACTGAATTTTCTCCATTAAATATATTTTTACCATAACCATCAATAGATATTAAATTACGCATTTCAAATGATGAATTATTATATATTGATACTCCAAATTCTCCATATCCACCACTTTTGCTGCTTGTTAAAACAACACCGCCACCAAAAGACATACTTGAAGCATAAGAAAAAATTGGAAATAAAATCAGCGATAAAACAAAAAAGACCTTTTTCATAAACTTTCCTCTCATTCTTTATATAATATTCTATCATAATATAGTATGTTGTCAATGAATAATAAAAAATATTATTTTTTTTATAATATTTGCTTGACAAAGTATTTAAATATTGCTATCTTTCTACTCTGTAATAATTATGATTAATTTTTTGAGGTGTTAGCGTGGCACATACTTTGTCAGCTTTAAAACGTATTCGTCAGTCAGAAAAAAGAAGACTGGTTAACAAATCTAACAAATCAGCAATGAAAACATATATTAAAAAATATATGAAAGCATTAGAAACAGGTGCTGATGATACTGAAGCTTTATTAAAACAAGCAGTTAGTGTTATTTATAAAACTGCACGTAAAGGCGCAATTCATAAAAAACAAGCTTCTCGTAAAGTTTCACGCCTTACTATGAAGTTAAATAAAGCTAAAGCTGTTAATAAATAAGTTAATTATAACATAACTTTATATTATAAAGTATTATTGTAGTATTCTTTTAATATTATGGTAATACTATTTAAATATTTTTGTTATGTTTTATTTTTGATAATATTATACTATTCTTAATTCATTTATGAAGGGGAGTAGCCCAAATTTATTTGGATAAAGTCAACAATCTCGTGTTATATATAACACTGGCTTTATCATTGATTATGAAATCATTGGCAAGACCTTCGGCGTTTTAAATGCCGAAGGTCTTTTTTTTTGCAAAATAAATAAAAGGGAGAATGTTATGAAAAAATGGATGCCAATTATTATTGCTGTCATAGCTACCATTCCTGGTGTTATGATGAGATTATTAGGTGTTGATGTGCACAGCAACCCTATTGCTATAACATTAATAACAGCAGTTGCAATCTTTTCTGCATCATTTATACTCACATGGGCATGTGAAGTTATGCAGATAGATATACCACAAGCTGTTGCAGTTGCTCTTGTTGCGTTAATTGCAGTGCTGCCAGAATATGCAGTTGATATGTATTTTACATGGATGGCTGGTCAGCATCCTGAAAGTGGTTACGTGCATTACGCTGTTGCAAATATGACAGGCGCAAACAGACTGCTGATAGGTGTAGGCTGGTCTGTAATTATCTTAATTTTTGCTTTTAAATTTAGAAAAAAAGTTGTTATTGAATCAAGCCATAAAACAGAGCTTTTCTTTTTAATGATAGCTACTCTTTATGCAATAACTATTCCATTAAAAGGTGCTTTAAACCTTTTTGACTCTGTAATTTTAATAGGTATATTTGTATGGTATATTTCTATTATCATTAGAAAACCTGTTGAAGATGAAGAAGTTGAAGGCCCTGCCAAAGTTATTGCAGACCTGCCAAAGCAGACAAGGCTTATAGTAACATGGGTGCTTTTCCTTATTTCTGCATTAGTTATTTTTGCAGATGCAGAGCTTTTCAGTGAAAGTATTGTAGCAAGTGGTAAACTGCTTGGTATAAATGAATTTTTACTTGTTCAGTGGCTTGCCCCTATTGCATCAGAAGCTCCTGAATTTATTGTTGCTATCACATTTGCTTTACGTGGTAATGCAGGGCTTGCTCTTGGAAGTCTTATATCTTCAAAATTAAACCAGTGGACTCTGCTTGTAGGTATGATTCCACTTGTTTACAGCGTTTCATCAGGTTCAACAAACCACATGCCGCTTGAAACTATGCAGATGCATGAACTTCTTTTAACTGCTGCACAATCTGCATTTGCTATTGCATTAATTGCTGGTCTTGTTGCTGGTAAAAAAGAAGCTTTATTACTGTTATCTTTATTTATGCTGCAATTTTTATCACCATTTTACGATACAAAACTGCCGCAGTATATACCAAATACAAAACCTCATGATACTGTGCTTATGACATTCAGCACTATATATATCATATTTACAATTATACTTGTAGTTATGCATCCAAAAAGGTTTGTATCAATCATAAAAGGTTATAAAACTGGTTTACCAAATAAAGGGTAATTAAACTGTATTCATTTTGGTAAAAAATATATTTTTTATAATTTACTAAAACTACTAAGTTAAAAAAAGGGCGGTTAAAAACCGCCCTGCTCTATTCTATCTGCTTTAAATATAATCTATTTTACTTCTTTTGCAAAATCATCATCAGTTAAGCCCCAGTCCCTTTTTAAAAGATTACGAACTAAGGTATTGTTTGTTACAACTTTATAGCCTGCAAGCCTGTAATTTTCTGATATCCATTTATTTGAATTATAAGCTGTATAACCGCTGAAAACAAGTATAAATAAAAACAAAATACCAGAACTTGCCAGAAAAAATTCAAGCACATCTTTATAATCTATATCTAATAAATAATATAACTGCATTAAAAATGACGGCGCAGCCTGCACTTGTGATGCATAAGGATATAAATTAGCAAAAGATGAAGTAAACGCTCCAAAACATATAATACCAAGTAAAAATAAAACGCTTGCTGCAAGCATTATAAATCCTGAACGATTAAGTTTATTTTTAAAAAGTGTAATACCAAATAATGGTGCAGTAAATAGTAAAAACCAGTTAATACCATGTTCAATTTTTTTTACATCGCCTGTTTCTTCGTTTTTTAATTCAATTGTCATAAATCTTCTCCATTAAATTATTTTCTTTAAATGTTATGTCGTTAATTGTTATTTATGGTTACAATAAATATTCATATAATTAATATATTGACTTATATTTTATAATCACTTATCTTAATACTATATTATGGGAATGTTATGGATATAATAAATATTAATACAAAAAATAGATTTGATATAATAGATATTACATCGCAGGTGCAGTCATGCATTACTAATGCTGATGTGAAAAGTGGTATTGCTGTAATCTTTATACCCCATACTACTGCAGGCGTTACTATTAATGAAAATGCTGACCCTGATGTTACATTTGATTTAAAAAATATTTTTAATAATTTGATACCTGAAAAAAATAATTACAGGCATATAGAAGGAAACTCTCAGGCACATGCTCTTTCTACACTAACCTCACCCAGCTTAACTGTAATTATTGAAAATGGTAAAATTATGCTTGGAACCTGGCAGAATATATATTTTATGGAATATGACGGTCCTAGAAACAGGAAAGCATATATCCAAATAATAAATAAATAATTATGGAGAGTATTATGAGCAATTTAAGTGAAGATTTAAAAAAAGCGTTTTTATTTGGTGTTGGAGCAATAGCTAAAACAAATGAAAAAGCAAAAGAATTAATTGATGAATTAGTTTCAAAAGGTGCTATCACTATTGAGCAGGGAAAAACTTTAAATGATGAATTAAAACATAATATTCAGGAAAAAATTTTAGAAAAAGAAAAACAAATTAATTCTGAATTAATAAGTCAGATTAAAGATATGAAAAACTTATCTGATGAAGATATTGCTGTATTAAAAACAAAAATAGAAGAAGTAGAAAAAGAACGTAATGAAAAATAACTATAACGAAAGAACAAGACTTCGTGAAATTTTATCTATTCTTAGAAAACATAAAATAATTACTGGTATTACTCCAGAAAAACTACGAAGTGTTTTAGAAGATTTAGGGCCTACTTATATTAAAATGGGGCAGATTATGTCTACGCAAACTGACGTGCTGCCTCATGCCTTTTTAAAAGAGTTAGAAAAATTAAGAACTGATGTTCCTCCTATGAGTGATGAAGATTTAAGATTTATTATTCAGGAAACTTATAAAAAGGATATATCAGAATTATTTGATGACTTTAATTATAAATCATTAGGCTCAGCTTCTATTGCTCAGGTTCATTCTGCAAAATTAAAAGGCAGCGGTACTCCTGTTGTGCTAAAAATTCAAAGGCGTGATATCTATAACAGAATGGAGCAGGATATAAAACTTATGCGTCGCGCTGCCAAAATGATACAGAAAGTTAAAAAAGAAAGTATTATTGATTTTGAAACAATTCTTGATGAACTGTGGAAAACAGCCCAGGAAGAAATGAACTTTCTTAAAGAAGCAGAAAACGCTGTAACTTTCTATAAAAATCATGAAAATATTAGTTATGCCACATGTCCAAAAGTATATACAGAATTAAGTTCTGAAAAAATACTTGTAATGGAATTTGTGGAAGGCTTTTTTATTGATAATGAAGAAGCTATGCTTAAAGGCGGATATGATAAAAAAGAAATAGCATCCAAATTAGCAGAAGACTATATTGCTCAAGTAATAGATTTTGGATTTTTCCATGCCGACCCTCACCCTGGAAATATAAAAATACGTAACGGACAGATTGTATGGATTGATTTAGGTATGATGGGAAGGCTCAGCCCAAGGGATAAAGGACTTATTGCCGATTTAATTACTTCTATTGCAAAACATGATACAGGTAAAATAAAAGATATTGCGCTTACTCTTGGCAACCCTGTCAAAGATATTGACCATGTAAGGCTTTATGCTGAAATAGACTTATTTCTTAATAAATACGGTACTATGGATTTTGGAAATATGAGCCTTGCTGGCATCGTTGCTGAACTGCTTGAAATACTTAAAACTCATCAAATACAAATACCTTCTAATATTTCAATGCTTGCCCGCGGTATAATGACTCTTGAAGGTGTTGTAGCATTTCTAAACCCTGAACTAAGCATTATAGATATTACTGCAAACCACATAAAAAATAGTAAAAATCCAGTTGATGAATTTACTAAAAAATTACAAAAAGTAATTATAGAATTAAGCGGCAGTATGGAAAAACTGGCCTTAATACCAGGTTTTACAATAGATATTTTACAAATGGTGGCAAAAGGACAGGCAAAAATTAATTCAGAACTACAGATATCTGAAAGTGCTCAATCTTTTATAGATAAGATGCTAAGCAGAATCATTATGGGTATGATAGCAGTTGCTTTAATTATAGGTGCAAGCCTGATAGCCTTAGTTGATATACAGCCTGTCATATTTAACCTGCCATTATTTACTACACTTGGATACATAACAGCAGGTATACTTGTAATATCACTTTTTAAAGGAAAATATAAGTAAACTATATTTTTTCTACTTCATCAATAATAACCTGCGGCACTCTAACAGGTTTATTTTTTACAGCATCATATACAGCATGGGTTGTTTTTGCAGTTGCATATATAGTACCATCGCCATCATGGATTTCATATTCAAATGTAAATAATGCACCCTTTGCGCTTGAAAGCCATAACTTAACATAAGCTTTATCTTCCAGTTTTAAAAACTTTTTATAATTAAGCTCTGCACTTGTTAAAATAAACCACATTTTATTTTCTATACTGTTATAAAATATATCTGAATAGCAGTTTGTTCTTGCTATTTCGCAGTAGCTTAAATAAACAGCATTATTAACATGACCATAACCATCTAAGTCGCTGAATCTTATCTGTATTTCTATCTCTTTTGCCATAAAATAACACCTCATAAATTTTAAATATAATACCAAATTATAAACAAAGTTACAAGAGTATATAATTTATAAAAATAAAAAATTATTGTTGATAAAATTAAGATAATATAATACCATTACTTGATATTTTAATTCTAGGAGAAGAATTGTGGAACATATTAATGTAGGATTTCTTTCAATTTTACCACCGATTATAGCAATCGTTTTAGCCTTAAAATCAAAAGATGTTGTATCCTCACTTATAATAGGGATACTTTCAGGCACAGTGATTTATGTATTTAATGCACCAGTACCTGCAGGAAGTGAAAACTTATCCTTTTTTCATAAACTTATTCTTTCAATAGAATATATGTTTACAATCATGGCGGATAAATTTGATGTAATGATGATTATATTTATGTGCGTTCTTGGTGCATTAGTAGCAGTTATCACTCTTGCGGGGGGAGCAAGAGCCTATGGTTTATGGGCTGCTAAAAATGTTAAATCACCAACAGCAGCAAAACTTGCCACCTCTATTTTAGGTATAGTTATTTTTATTGATGATTATTTTAACTGTTTAACTGTGGGAACTGTTATGCGCCCTGTTACAGACCAGAATAAAATATCAAGGGAAAAGCTGGCATATTTAATTGATGCTATGGCTGCCCCAATATGTATTATAGCCCCTATTTCCAGCTGGGCAGCATCCATTTTGACTTATCTTCCAGAAGATGTTGATAGAATGCAGTTATTTTTAAGCACAATACCTTATAATTTTTATGCATTAATGACTATTGTTATGGTATTTATGCTTTCTGTTAAAAATTTAGATTTCGGACCTATGGCAAAATTTGAACGTCAGGCAAGGTATAGAAAATCTTGTGAGCAGGTTCAAACAACAGCCACACACACAGATGATTTTTCAAACAGAGAAATTTCAGAAAAAGGTAAAGTATATGATTTACTTATTCCTATATTAGCATTAATTGTTTTTTCAGTATTAGCAATGCTTTATACTGGTGAATTTTTTACAAGTGATAAAACATTATTTCAGGCTTTTGGAGATACTGCCCCAACTAAATCTCTTGTATTAGGCGGCTTTGGTGCATTAATTGTAGCATTTATATTATTTTTGCCACGTAAAGTTCTGCATTTTCATGGATTTATGGATGGTATAGTGCTTGGTGTTAAATCTATGGTAACAGCATGTTTAATACTTACTTTTGCATGGACTATTAAAGGGGTATGCGATATACTTTCAACAGGTGCTTATGTAAGCCACCTTGTAGAAACATCTAATATGCCTGTTATGCTTATCCCTGCAATAGTATTTTTAGTTGCAGCACTGCTTTCATTTTCAATAGGTACATCATGGGGTACATTTGGAATATTAATACCTATTATGGTAACAGTTTCAACAAATGTATCACCAGAACTTCTTACTATAAACTTAGCAGCAACCCTGGCAGGTTCAGTATTTGGCGACCACTGCTCCCCTATTTCTGATACTACAATACTTTCTTCAACTGGTGCAGCCTGCAGCCATATAGACCATGTTACAACACAGATTCCTTATGCTACACTTGTTGCTGTTGTATCATTAATTGGATTTATTATTGCAGGTATATCAAAAAACTGGATTTTATCTTTTGGCGTAACACTGATATTATTAATTATAATATTAAACATACTCCATAGAAGAAACGTAAAACTTTATGGTGATGAATAATAAATTACTAAAATCGTTTTTAGCTTGTAGTTAACTACAAGCTAAAATTTTTTATAAGGATAAATATGAAAAATAATTTAAACAAAGAAAAATCTCTTTATTTAATAAGACATTCTCACAACCCTGTTCACTGGCAGGCTTGGAGTGAAGATGTATTTAAAATAGCAAAAGAATTAGATAAACCTGTATTTGTAAGTATAGGTTACTCCTCATGCCACTGGTGCAGAGTAATGGAAAAAGAATCTTTTGAAGATGAAGAAACTGCAAAAATTTTAAATGAAAAATATATACCTGTAAAAGTAGATAAAGATGAATATCCTGATGTAGATAAAGAATATCAATTTTACATTCAATCAACAGGAGAAGCAGGTGGATGGCCACTATCTGTATTTTTAACCCCTGATAAAGAGCCGTTTTTTGCTGGCACATATTTTCCCAAAGAAAGCAGCAGTTACGGACCTTCATTTAAAACAATACTTAAAAGCATAGATAATGTATATCATAATAAATACAGTGAAATAGAAAAAGTAATAAATACTAAAAATGAATTTATTTCATCATTTAATCAGGTAAGTCAACCACTTGTGCCTGATGATAAAATAAAAGAATACAGAAAACAAGAATTTATGAAAATATTTGACCCAGTATATTTTGGGTTTAGAGAAGGTGCTAAATTTCCATTTATTTCTTCAATGCTTTATTTACTTGATAACTTTCAGGAAGAAGAATATGCATCATTTTTAATTAATACAGCAGATAAAATATGCACTATGGGTATATGCGACCACCTTTTTGGCGGCTTTTTCAGATACACAGTAGATAGAATGTGGCATGTACCCCATTTTGAAAAAATGCTTTCTGATAATGCTCAAATTTCATCATTTTTAATTAAACTGTATGCAAAAACAGGCAATAAACTCTATTTATATACAGCTCAAAAAGCCATAGATTTTGTAATGTATGGCAGTTTAAGAACTGATTATGGTTATTTAGACAGCCTTGATGCAGACTCTTTAAATAATAATGGGGAGTACGAAGAAGGATACTTTTATAAAGTAACAGATAGAGATTTTACTGTTTTAAGTGAAAAAGAACTGAAAAACTTTCCAAATGAAGCAGGTGTGCAAAGCGGCGTTATTTATTTAAAACACAATGATTATATAAAAGCAGCAGCACTTGATGTATCATTAAAAAAGGTGGCAGATAGAATAAACACAATTAAAGCTCATCCAGAAGCAGATAATAAAGCAATCAGCGGCCATAATTTTCTATTCTGCACTACCCTTTTAAATATGTATGAAGTAGATAATGAACCTTATGAACTTGAACAGGCTCTCGCTTTATACCATAAACTGCGCCATTTAGTAGTTTATAACAGCCAGGTATATAGAGGAATATATGCCATAGAAGATGAAATTAATAAAGTTATGCAGACTAATTCTGATAAAGATAATAATGACTATCTGAAAGACTATATTATAAAAAACAGAGTGCTTGCAGACCATGTTTATTATCTGGAAGCTACGTTAAAATTTTATGAAATTACAAATGAACAGGATTTTTTATTAATTGCAAAAAATGTAATAAAAGAAATAGAAAATACTTTCGTAAAAGACGGCATACCATACCTTGATATGCATCACAGAGTAAAAGACAGCTTTGATGATGATAAACCAAACCCAGCCGGGCTATATCTTTATCTAATCAATAAATACAGCTCTGATTTAAATATTAAAGCTGATGAAAGATTAATTGCATACGCAAAAGACAGAGCTGCAAGATTTCCAACAGGCCACCCTACTATGATTAGGGCATTAGAATTAATAAATAAATAATAAAGAGGATAAAATGGATATTGTATTTGAAAAAGGTGATTTTAAAATAAAACGTGCAGAAAAAGAAGATGCACTTACTATTTATGAACTTATCAGTGGTATTGCAGAATATGAAAAAATGCTTGATGAAGTAGTAAATACCCCTGAAATGATAAAAGAATGGTTATTTGATAAAAAAACAGCAGAAACTTATATTGGTGAAGAAAATGGTAAACCTGTTGGTTTTATATTATTTTTTCATAACTATTCAACTTTTGTAGGCAGAGCAGGAATATATGTGGAAGATTTATTTGTAATACCTGAAAAGCGTGGCAAAGGATATGGAAAGCTGTTACTTGCTTTTGCAGCACACACTGCCGTAGAGCGTAACTGTGGCAGACTTGAATGGACATGCCTTAACTGGAATAAACCTTCTCTTGATTTTTATGCAGGCATAGGGGCTGTAAAAATGACGGAATGGACAACTCACCGCCTTGCAGGAGAAACGCTTAATAGTTTTGCAAAATACTTAAAATAGTATTGATTAATATCTTTATAAAAAATATTGTTTATATAAAATATCTCCACTATAAATAGTGGAGATATCAATTTTATCCATTTTAACACTTTATACATAAAAATCATATTATTTAATTTATTCAAACGCTGCATGCATTTTAAAAACGCAGCATTATAAGGTAGTATTTTTGTTTTTATACAGCCTTTACAGCAATAATGTATATAATTTTATATAACTTCAAAAATTTTGCAGTTATCGCTTATAAAATATATAGTTAAACATAAAAGATATAATCATACATAATTATTTGTAATATTTC
>DXAQ01000122.1 GCA_019116905.1 Candidatus Mucispirillum faecigallinarum
TATGAAAAAGTTGATAATAACTTATGAAATTTTATGATTATTAATAAAATATATTTTTGTATGTATATTTTACATCTTAATAAATATTTATACGCAGCTTTTATTTAATATTGAAAAACTTTTCTATTCAAATACGTTTAATTTATTTTATATAAAACTAAACTTATAGATACTTTCTAATATTAGTTTTTCTCTTATTATAATATTTAATATATGAACTTCATGATAGTCTTATAACTATTATTTCTTATATATAATCAATATAATATAATTATTTTTTTATTCTCATTGAGTTTGTAACAACAAAAAGTGAGCTGAAACTCATAAATGCTGCACTCATTACAGGATGAATAAGTCCTGCACATGCTAATGGTATTGCTATTAGATTATATGAAAATGACCAGAAAAGATTTTCTTTAATAATTCTTAAAGTCTTTTTACATACTTTATGAGATTTTTCTATAATTGATAAGTCGTTACGAAGTAAAACTGCAGAAGCACTTTCAATAGAAATATCAGTAGAATTTCTCATAGATATTCCTACACTTGCAGCTGTTAATGCAATTGCATCATTAATACCATCCCCAATCATAACAGTTTTCTTTGTATCTTTTGCGTTTTGCAGAATATCGCCCTTTTCAAATGGTGATACATTTGCAATAATATTTGCTTTAATACCAGCATTGCCTAGAATTATGTTAGCAGCCTTTTGGCTGTCCCCTGTAATAATGGAAACAGCATTACCTTCTTTTTCTAAAAGTGAAATAGCTGCTGCCGCTTCATCTCTTATTATATCAGAAATAGAAAATACTCCTGCTAAAATATGATTAACTGATGCACATACTATTGTGTTACCATTTTCTATTGAGTTTTCAATATATTTTTCATATTCATCACTAAAAGTAATATTATGCTCCTTTAAAAAGTTTACAGAGCCCAGTATTATTTTATTATTTTTAATTTCTGCAATAACGCCCTTTCCTGCTATTTCTTCAAATACAGTATATTCATATAATTCATCATTCAGTAAAGATATGGCTTTAGATGCTGGATGTTTTGAGTAAAATGCTGCTGATGTAATCAAGTTTAATACAGAACTGCATGAAAATGAAAGTTTTTGGTCATTTACTGTCATATTGCCTGTTGTTATTGTGCCTGTTTTATCAAAATAAAAGTCATTAACATAAGCATATCTTTCAATAGCTTCACCGTTTTTAAATATTATACCAGTTTCTGAAAGTTTATTAGTTGCAGAAATAACTGCCAGTGGAGTTGCAAGCCCCATAGCACATGGGCATGCTATTACTAATACAGATACTGCACGCATAATGGAAAGCTCTGCTCCTACTGATGCTAAAAAATACCAGTAAATAAAAGATAATAATGCAACTATTAATACAAATGGCACAAACTTGCCAATAAAATTATCAGCTATATCCTGTATTGGTGCTTTTGAGCTTTGAGCATCATCAACTGATGCTGCAATTTTAGATAGAAAACTATCTACGCCTACATTTTCCGCCATTACAGTGCATGTGCCGTTAATAATTTTTGTGCCGGCATATACCATATCACCTTCTTTTTTATTAACAGGCATAGGCTCACCTGTTAACATTGATTCATCTACTTCACATACACCATCAATTATTTTACCATCAGCTGCTATATTTCCGCCTGGTGCTATTTCAAATAAATCACCTTTTATAAGCTGGTCAATCGGTATTGTTATGTAATTTTTTTCACCGTTGTTTTCAATAATAATTTTTTTAACATTTTTTGGTTTTAATGATAAAAGTTTTGCAACTGCGTTACCGCCCTTTTGTTTTGCTCCTGCCTCTATAAACCTGCCAAGCAGTATTAATGTAACTATCATAACAGATGTATCAAAATATGTTTCATAACCTAAAAAAATTGCTGCAACACTGTATAAATAAGATGTACCTGCCCCTATTGCCACAAGTGTATCCATAGTAAAATGAAAATGTTTTATAGCTGCAAAGCTTTTTTGAAAAAATGGGTATGCAGAATAAACTAATACAGGAGTTGCAAGCGCCCAGGATAAAAGTTTAAATAAAAAATATAAGTTTTCATCCATGCCTTTAAAGTAGCCTGTATAATTTGCTATTGAATATATCATAACCTGCATAGTGAAAAATGCAGCAACGCCAAACCTGTAAAAATAATCTTTTCTTTCTTTATCATGAATAGTTTCTATATTAGATGAAGGCAGCGGGCAGTAACCAAGCCTTGTTATTTTTTGCAGAACTTCTTTTACAGAAATATCTTTTGGATTAAAAACAACTTTTGCTTTATGGTTAGCGTAATTTATACGAAATGATTTTATTCTGTCATCTTTTAATGCAGATGATTCTATAAGCCAGATACATGCTGCGCAGCGTATACCTGAAATTACTATAGATAAAGAATAATCGCCATTTTTTAAAACTTCTAAAGATGTTTCAAAATATTCTTCATCTGCTTCTATCTGTTCAACAGGAGCAGCTTCCCAGTCAGTTCGTTTTGTATAGAATGAGCCAAACCCTTCATCATTAATCAAATGATAAACTGAACGGCAGCCTTCGCAGCAGAAATATTTATCAGTTTCTTTTTCATAAATACCTGTTTTCGGATTTACTTCCGATGAGCAGTGCGCACATATATATTGTTTTGTTTGTTTTGTATCTTCTGATTCCATAATACGCTGCCTAATCCGTAACTATATTGCATGTAAATTTTATAATAAATAATATACTTTGTAAAAGAAATTTAAAAAAGCCTGATATAAATATAAAAACATTTATTATACCGTTGAATATTTTTTCTAACATTATGATAATCAAATAAAAGATATATGATAAGCCTTTTGCAGTATAGTTTATACCATTTATTACTAAGCGAAATATATCATATATACATTCAACTATCATACCTAAAAGACTGCCACTTGAACTACCTTCTGCTCTGCTGCTTAGAGTTTTGATTAATGTATTATTTGAATTATTACTAAAAATAGAGAATATAACATTCAGTTTTATTTTATCATTTTTAAATAGAGCTGGAATATAATATCCTAAATTAATTATATATGCTAATACGTCTTTACAAGATATTTGTTTAGAATAAAAAAATAGATTTGCTTTTAAAGTATTTTCATAAACTTCTATTGATTTAATATTTTGGTTAAATAATAATACTTGTAAACATGAATTTTTAAGATATTCATGAGAAAATAAATTTTTTAAAGTAAACTGTAATTTAGTATTTCTAAATATTTTTTTTTGAATATAATTATTAAAGCTGACAATATCTATATTATGTGATAATAAAACCATATCATCATTATTATTTTCTATTTTTTTATTAGATATTGTAATATCATAAATCAAAATAATACCTCAAAATGATAAATTCTATTTTTTCTGCCTGTTTAAAGTGTCATCATCGTCATCATCATTTAACATTCTATATTTTGGACCTTCAATATCATCAAACTGATTTTTTTTGCTGGATAAAATAAACCATAAAAATGCACTAATACCAACCACAAGGCTTACTAATATCAATACAAACATTGATTTCATAATATTTACTCAACATAAACTGATTTTATTACTTTAATTGTATCATTACCATTATCTATGAAAAAATGAAATACAACTAAGTATAATCCAGAAGGAAGTTTTTTATTTATTCCTTCAAAGCTTTCACCATTATTGTTAATTTCAGTAACATTTAAAATATCTGGTTTATTAGGGTATGTAATTTCAATTTTTGCAATTTTTAAATTATTATATTTATCACTAAAATTTGTATTATAAGTAAGTAATGTATAATCAGACTGAGTATCCAGCTTTACATTACTAATCATTGTTTCTAATTCTTTAATTACTGGTGCAGTTTTATTATATTTTACAGAATTTTGGTATACATTAGTTTCAAAAGTTCCCTCAAAACTTTTATTACCAAAATAAAGCATTATAAGTAAAAGAATTATTCCTGTTGCAATTAAAGCTATCATTGGTTTCATAATTATAATAACCTCTTATTATTTAAGATTAATTTCATAAGTTAATGGATGACCATGTCTGCTGTAATAAACAGCTAATACTAATTTTCCATTAGGAATATTACCTAATGTATTGATAGTTAACGTTTCAGTTTTAGTAGATTGTATAAAAACCCTTATCATTTCAGGTTTAATTTCTGCTAAATTATCAGGGTTAACAAATTTAACTCTAATAGGTTTTTCAAGATTATTTTTTATTTCAACATCGCATGTATATACGCCATTACCTAATGATTTAACATTATTTGCAAAGTTTACTACCACAGGTTCACTTGTAGAAACAATTTGATAAACTAATACAAATAATAAAGCTAATGATACAATAAATGTTACAATTAAATTTGGACGTTTAAAATTTAATTTATCCTGTTTACCCCATACATACCCTAAAATACCGTTAGTATTTTCTTTTTTCTGAAAAACTTTATTACAAGCAGTAACACAAGTTTCGCAGTATATACAATCTGCATCAGGATTTTTTCTAGGGTCAATATGTGTAGGACATACTCTTAAACAAGCTTTACAGTCAAGACATTGAGATTCTTTACCAGGTATCATGCCCACATATAATGTATCATCATCGGTCATAACAACTTGAAATTTAGAATATGGGCAAACGTATTTGCACCATTTAAACCTAACAAATGCAAAATCTACAAAAATAAATAAAAATAAAACTATACCTATAACTACCATAATATGAGAGTTTTTTAATGTTTCTATAAAATCATAAGGTGAAACAAAATACATCATCCATATTGTAGTTAAAATTAAGGCAAATAATGCGGCAAATACTAACTCTGCTATATAACGAATAGTTTTATTTTTAAATTTTTTAGCATATTTTTCAATTCTAATGGCAAAAAATGATTGAGGACAAAGCCAGCCACACCATACCCTGCCTAAAAGCTGTGTTGTAAAAATAAATAAAAACACTAAAAGTAGTATTGCAATAAATGCTGAAAAGAAACTTGCAAAATCTACTGTTTGATTAAATGCATAAAGATGAAGTGTAGGAATATCAAACCTAAAAAGACTGTTTCCATTAGAAGTTTTTATAAATGGTATAATGAAAACGCAGGCTGCAACAATAAATTGCAGCAGCCTGTATATTTTACCACGGAGAACACTATTTGCTTTCATCATCGTCATCATCCTCCATCATACGATATTTAGGTGATTCCACTGATTTTTTTCTTTTTGAAGAAAAGAAGTATATTGCAATTCCCAAAAGTATTAATACTAAGGCGAATTCAAAACCAAGCACTACATAGCCTGCTGCTGCAGACTGTAACTGTTCTCCTTCTTCAACTGTTTGTATAGCAATAGTGTTCCCGTTATCCTGCATATTATGCTCCTTTATTTTGGTTGAATTTTACCACTTATTGGGTGTTCAGATTCATACGCTCCACTTTGTGTCCAATTAGTAAACATTGGAGTATAAGCATATAAGTAATATATCCCCCAAACAATTAACGCTGCAAAAAATATTACCCAGCCTAAAGGAAGATTGTTTTCTGTATCCTTACGGTTTAAACCAGGGATATCATCTTGTTCATCAAAATTAGACATAATTCATTCCTCCTTTTATTATTTCGCTAAAGTTCTAACATAAGCAGCAACTGACCAGATATCATCTATTGTCATAAATTTTAAATGACCTGGCATAGAACCTTCAATACCATTAGCAATAGTAACAAACATCATGCCATCAGTATAATCTGGTAATGCTTCTGCATAAGTTAAGTTTGTAACATCATAACCTTCTGCGTTACCTTTACCATTAGCAGCATGGCAGCCTACGCATAATAAGTCATATATTTCCTGACCTCTACTAATTTTTTCTTGATTATTAAGGAAAGGATTTGTTACATTTTCAAATGCAGTTTCATCAGCTAATACAGCATGTGTATTTTGAACGTAAGTTCCTAACTGCTGTAAATAAGCAACTATAGCATCAAGTTCTGTTGCATCTTTAAGTGCATCAATATCTTCCTGAGTATATGTTAACCCTAATAATTTAGCATGTTTTTCTATTTCCACTGGGTCTAATTTTTTCTCAGCAAGCCAAGGGTATTTTGGCATGTTAGATTTTGGGAAAAAGTGTTGTGGGTTAAGTAAGTGTGCTTTTTGCCATTCATCTGAATATAAGCCACCTACTCTTGCTAAATCTGGACCAGTTCTTTTTGAACCCCATAAGAATGGACGTTCATAAGCACTTTCACCAGGTTGTGAGATTTCACCATATCTTAATACATCAGCTTTTAATGGACGAACTGTTTGAGAGTGACAGTTTATGCACCCTTCTTTTTGGTAAACATCACGGCCAGCAAGTTGAAGTGGAGTATATGGATTATTTGGAACATTTTCCAGTTTTGGATGCATTGCTGTTGTCATCATTGGAACAAATACTGTAACAATTGTACCAACAAGTATAACAACTAATGCTACTACTGTGAAAATTAAGGCTTTATTGTAAATGCTGTTATTATTTTCACTCATATCTCATACTCCTATTGATTAGATAAATTTTGTTTGCCTTTTACAATAGTCATAATGAAGTTGAAAAGGAAAACAAGCATACCAACAATAAATATTAAACCAAATACTGACCTAGCCATCCAATATGGATAGTTGCCCACTAATGTTTCAATAAATGAATATGTTAATGTGCCATCAACGTTAGTAGATTTCCACATAAGACCTTGACGGATACCTGTTATCCACATAGTAATAGAGAAACCTATTTGACCTAAAAGAACAAGCCAAAAGTGAGTATTTGCTAAGCTTTCACTGTATATTTCTGTTTTATATACTCTTGTTGTTATATAATAAATTGCAGCAGTTACAGTTAATACAACCCAACCCATTGTTCCCATGTGAACGTGTCCTGGAACCCAGTCAGTGTAGTGAACAAGAGAGCTTACTGCACGAAGACCTTGTGTTGGACCTTGTAATGTTTGTAAACCATAGAATGTAATACCTGCAATAAAGAATTTAGCTAAATAAGCAGTTCTAAGTTTAGACCAGTCTGGAGCAAGTGTTAAATAACCGTTTACTACAGAACCCCATGATGGAGCAATCAGAAGGATTGTAAACACAATACCTAATGTTTGAAGCCAATCTGGAAGTGGTGTATAAACAAGGTGGTGAGCACCTGTCCATAAATACATGAATATCAATGACCAGAAAGATACAATTGATAATCTGTGGCTGTATATTGGCATACCAGTAGATTTTGGTAAGAAATAGTAGAAAATTGCTAAAATTGGTGTAGTAAATAAGAAACCAACTGCATTGTGTCCATACCACCATTCTACATTGGCACTGTTAAGACCTGCATATAAATGGTAAGATTTTCCAAAAGATGCAATAAGATGTAAGTTGTTTACAATGTATAATACTGCAACAGCTACTATTGTTGCAAGAATATACCATAAAGAAACATACATGTGTTTTTCTTTTCTTGTAAGTATTGTACCAAGAACATTAATTGCAAATAATACCCATGCTACAACAACACCAAGGTCAACAAACCATTCAAATTCAGCATATTCAAGTGATTGGTTATAACCTGCGAAAAGAGAAAGCATACCAACAAGTACTACTATATTAAAAAATACAAGTTGAAAAACTGCAAGCTTAGGGAAAATTAAACTGCGTTTAGTAAGACGTCCTATAATGTAATAGAATGCCCCCATTTCTGCAGTAATACCAAGCCCGTAAGCAAGAACATTTGTGTGAACCGTTCTAAGACGGCCGAATGAAAAATACTCTCCAAAATTGAAGCTAACACTCCACATTTGAGCAGAGATGAGAAGACCTAACACAAGACCTATAACACCCCAGAATAATGCAGAATAGATATAGCCCATAACAATTTTAGAATCGCCTGAGATTTCTTTCATTGCATATCCCCCATAAAGATTTTATTTAACTGCTATGTGGTTATAGTATCAGAAAAATCAATATAAATCAAGATAGAAAGTATCTTTTTATATTGATTTTATCTAATATTTATATTTCCTATATATATAAACATATTATAAAAATTAGTTAATGTATAAATTTATCTTTATAATTAAGTTTTCTTTACGAAAGTTCGGAAAAATTATCAATTAACCTTGTATTACCAACATATACAGCTAATAAAACAGCATACTTATTATTAACTGTTTTAATATCTTCAAGTGTTTCAGGGTCTACTATTTTTATGTAATCAATTATTGTATAAGGTACTGATGTTATAATTTTTCTTATTTCATTAATTATAACATCTGCATTATTTTCACCATTTTTAATAAGTAATGATGCTTTTTTTAAGCTTTGGTTTAAAGATAATGCTGATTTCCTTTCATCATCAGTAAGATATACATTTCTAGAGCTTAATGCTAATCCACTTTCTTCCCTGACTATTTCAACAGGATTAATTTTAACAGGAAAATTTAAATCTTCTACCATTTTTTTTATTATTACATACTGCTGAAAATCTTTTAAACCAAAATAAGAATTATCAGGAGTAACAATATTAAATAATTTTGAAACAACCTGACAGACACCAGCAAAGTGTACTGGTCTTGTTATACCGCATAATTTTTCAGAAAGCCCTTCTACTTTTATAATTGTTTTATTATTTTTATTATACATTTCATCAGGTTCTGGGTTAAAAATTATATCACCGCCTAATGATGAAACAAGTTCACTGTCTCTTTTTATATCACGTGGATATTTTTCTAAATCTTCATTTGGTCCAAACTGGGTTGGGTTTACAAAAACACTTACTACTGTTTTATTATTGTTTTTAACTGACGTTTCTATTAATGAGCCATGACCTGCATGAAGATAACCCATAGTTGGTACAAGACCTATAGTGTTGCCTTCTTTTCTCCATTCTTTTATGATTTCTCTAATTTCTGAAATTGTTTTTACTATACGCATAATATTTATCCTTTATTTAAATGAATGTTCTTCATCAGGAAAAGCTCCTGATTTTACATCATTAATATATTCTTTTGCTGCTTTTTCTATTACATCAGCTACATTTGCATATCTTTTAACAAACTTTGGTTTAAAATCAGTAAAAATGCCAAAAACATCATGATAAACAAGGATTTGACCGCTGCACCCTGCCCCTGCTCCTATTCCTATAGTTGGTACATTTATATTATTAGTGATAATTTCTGCACTTTTACTAGATACACCTTCTAATACAATAGAAAAAACGCCTGCTTTTTCTAATGCTTTTGCATCTTCCAGTAATAATTCTGCCCCTTCTTTGCCAAATATTTTATAACCGCCCATAGTATTTATCATCTGAGGTTTTAAACCAATATGCCCCATAACACCAATACCTGTATTAACTAATTTTTCTACAAGCGGCGCAATTTCTTTTCCGCCCTCTAATTTTACAGCAGGCACTTCTGTTTCTTTTACTAATCTAATGGCATTCATTAAAGCGCTGTTAATATCTGCATGATATGAACCAAATGGCATATCTGCCACCACAAAAGCACGATTTACTGCCCTTTTAACTGATTTTGTATGATATATTATTTCTTCAATAGTAACAGGTATTGTGGAATTATAGCCATTCATTACCATACCCAAAGAATCGCCTACTAAAATTAAGTCTATTCCTGCATTATCTATTATTTTAGCTGATGTATAATCATAAGCTGTAAGGCATGTAATTTTATCATTATTTTCTTTCATTTTTATAAATGAATTAATATTTAACGCTTGTTTTACTTCTTTATGAACGCTCAAAACTAAATACCCCCATAATAATATACCATATTATTAATAAAAAAATATATACTACTTGTTATTTTAAATGTAAATCAAAATAAACAAGTTTTTCATAAAGTATGCAATAATAAGCTAATTTTTATAATTTTTCAATATCTTATGCAGATTGTATAAAAAATTTAGGAAAAATTATTGATTTTATAATATTTTCTATGGCAAAATATTATAATGTTATATATATTATAAAAGAAGATAAAATTTATCTTAATTATATAAGGAGTTAATATGAGCATTGTTGAAGAAAATTTAAAAAAAGGCATAACTAAAGGAAATAATACATTTATTGCTGAAAGTGCCAGTGTAGTTGGTAATGTTACTCTTGGGGATAATGTAGGTATATGGTATAATGTTACAATACGCGGCGATATAAACAGCATTACTATTGGAGATAATTCAAATGTGCAGGATGGCTCTGTTGTGCATATTGGCTATAAAGAGCCTGTTGTAGTTGGCAAAAATGTTACTATTGGCCATAATGTAATACTTCACGGCTGCACAGTGCAGGATAACTGCCTTATTGGAATGGGTGCAATTTTACTAAATGGCTCAGTTGTAGAAGAAAATGCAATAGTTGCAGCAGGAAGTGTTGTGCCACAGGGAAAAGTTGTAAAATCTGGCACGCTTTTTATGGGCACACCAGCAAAATATGTCCGCGATTTAACAGAAGATGACTTTAAACATATTAAAAATAATGCAGAAGAATATGTAAATTTAATAAATACTTATAATAAACTTGGAATAAAATAATTTTGGGGAGTATCTACTCCGCACAGATTGGCGAAAAAATACATTTTTTCGCCAGTATGAGCCAGCCTAATAATGCTCTCCAGCCACTTTTTCTTATTCCTCATTCAGAGTCGGGAAAAAAGTGTCCTCGTAAAAAACACTCGCCGCATTTTATTAGGCTATAAGGGTAACTAAACTTGGATACACGCTCCAAGTTTAGCTAAATAGATTAATTTTAATATAGATAATATTTATTATTATAAATTTAAAATAATCAATAACTTTTTTGACAGTCTGGGGAGTATCTACTCCCCATTTAAATGTTTATATATATTATCTATCTGCTTAATCTGGCTTTTGTGTATATAACCTACTATAAAATTTTCTTTATCTTCTTTATATGGAAAGTAAACTACCTGAACCCATTTATCGTTAATGCTTTTTTTATCAGCTATATTGCTTCTTGCCTACTCTAAATCTACTATTACTATATTATCCATATTTGATTTATATATTTTAGATAATATTTTACCATTTGGCATCTCTCTTATATTCACATAATCATCTTCTGTATTTAATGTGTAATAAATCATTGATGTTTCAACATATATATAAGAAGAAAGACCTGATTTTTCTTCCGATGCTTTACCTAATACTTTAACAGCTTTTGGAAAAATTTCTCGTTCATCTCCAAAATTACAAGCAGATATATTCTGCCCCAAACATTTATAAACATTTCTATGTTCATAGAGTTCATAAAATTCATCTTTAATATTTTCAAGAGTTAATTCCACATTAAAAGATACACTGCCTGCAAGCATAGTTTCTTTAAACCATTTAGGAAGCATTTTTTCAATATCTTTAAAAGATTTTTTAACTAATGCTCCATTATATTCCTGACCAATTAAAAAACTAAAATCTTCATTATCTGGTGTAAATATTGAATACCTTACATCAGGACTGCATGCACTTGCATTATAATCTATTATATATTTTAAAGTTCCTTTTAAAGTTAATGGCTTTAAAAGTTTATAATAAGCAAACCGTTCTGATTCATTATATGTACAAGTATCTAAAATAATTTCAAAATATTTATTAAAATTATCAATACATAAGCTGCTGCCGTTACAAGAATTATTCATATCATTTAATAATTCATCACATGAATAATTTTCAGCAAATGCAAGTAGTGGTAATGCTGTAAAAATAAATATAAGTTTTTTCATAAACTCCCTCTAATTTATAAATAAACTTAATCTTTTGAATATTCTGCAGCAGAAGTATCTGTCTCCCATACGATTACTTTATCTACTTTTTCCCCATAAGTAACAGCAAGTTTATCAAAAATATATTTTGCCATATTTTCACTTGTTGGGTTTACTGTTTTAAAGTATTCAAGTTCATTTATATATACATGGTCTAATTCATCCATTATTACATTTAAATGTTTTTTAAACTCTTTAAAATCTTCTACCATACCTAATTTATCAAGTGTTTCTGATTTTAAGTATGCCTCTACTTTCCAGTTATGGCCGTGCAGTCTTTCGCATGCTCCCTGATATTCTCTTAAATTGTGTGCTGATGAAAAATGACTTTTTATTCTAACTCTATACATTTTTAACCTCTTTTATTTTGTATTATAATTTAAGCCTGTAGCTTTATAAAGTTTTATTATTTCATCGCGGGATAATATTTCATATTCTCCCGGTTTTAAGTTTCCTATTTTTATTGGCCCTATCCTTACCCTTTCAAGCCTTTTAACTTTACTTCCAAAATAGCCAAACATATTTCTTATCTGGCGTTTTTTGCCTTCTTTTATAATTACTTTATAATTATATTTTCCTGCAAACTTTATACTGCATGGCTGATATTTTCCTTTTGGTGTATCAAGCCCTGATGAAAATTCTTCCATTTCTACAGTTGATAATAATCTGTCAACAGTAACAAGGTATTCTTTTTCCATTTTATATTCAGGTTTCTGCATTCTTTGAATTAGTTCCCCGTCATTAGAAAATATTAAAAGCCCTTCGCTTTCATAGTCAAGCCTGCCTGAATATGGAAATTTCCTGCCTGCAAATATTGGGAATTTTTCTAATGTTTCTTTTCCTCTGCCTTCCCCATAAGCAGTTAATACACGCCTAGGTTTATAAAATTTAAATACATCTGGTTTGCTTTCATATATTGGCTCATTATTAATAAAAACTACATCTTCTGTTTCATCAATCTTTATGCCCTGCTCTTTAACACGCCTGCCGTTTACAGATACTTTGCCTTCTTCAATTAATTTATCTGCCTCTCGTCTTGAATATCCAGTCATAGAGGCAATATATTTATTTAACCTTGTTAATTCTTTCATTGGTTTTGTTTTAACTCCTGCCATTCTCTAAATGTTGGCAGTTCTGATAAATCATTTAATCCAAAATATTCAAGAAAATATTTTGTTGTAGCATATAATAATGGTTTTCCTGGCACCTGTTTTCTGCCAACTACTTTAATTAAGTTTTTATCAAGAAGATATTTCATTGTGCCTGATGAATTTACTTCCCGCATTTCTTCTACTTCCGCTTTTGTAACAGGCTGGCGGTATGCTATAATTGCAGCCGTTTCAAGAGCCGCACGTGATAAAGATTCTGTTTTTTCACCAAAATATTTCTCTAAAAATACAGTAACATCAGAATCTGCCACAATCTGATAGCCACCTGAAACCATACGAATACGCACACCTATTCTTAACTTATTAAATTCTTCTGCATAAGTAATAAGCCTGTTTTCTAAATTTAATGGGTTAAGCATTTTTCTAAATGTTGCAATTTCTACAGGTTTACCTGATAAATAAAGGGCTGCATAAAATACGCGTTTTTCCCTGTTTTCTGATAATTCTTCATAATCATCATCAGATAAAGCTGATGAATGTTCTTCCTCTTTTTTTTCAAAAAACCCTTCATCAAACTGCTTAGATAGTTCATCTTCATCAAGATTTTCATATTCTAAATTTACTGCATCTGCATTATAAGGCGATGTAAAATCTGGAAGAATATCTTTGACAGGACTTTCTTTTTCAAGTTTATTTTGAGTAATAATTTCTTCTTCGCTGATTACATTGTCCATATAGCTTGTAAATGCATCACTAAGCTCTTGAATATCACTGTCAGGAGAATAATCTTGATTATTATCTACTTTTTCATTTTTATTATTACTATTATTATTGGACTTTTGAGTCATTTTCTTCTACACCTTTAATTAGTGTTAATAGTATTTCTTTAAAATTACCTTCTTGAAAAGCTGTAATTTTTTTACCTTTCATTAATTCTAATACTGAGCCAAAGGAAACACATTTTTCTATTTTCTCTTTGCAGGTTTCTTCTATTTCGCTCCAAAGAGTTTTTTCTCGTGATAATATAAACTCTTTAACACGTTTTGCCACCTGCTCCGTTGCTATTTTAGAATTTTTTACAACCATTTTCTTTTCTTTTTTACCTGTTGAAATATTAAAAAATGATGATGCAAGTTTATAGGCATCTTCTGTAAAAAGTTCTTCTCTTAAAATAACTATAGAATTAGTGCGTGCTAAAAATTTACCAGAATTTATTTCAAAAGTTTTTAATTTTTGAGCCATATCTTTATAAAATGAATACTCAATTAATAACTGATTAAAGCGGAACTTTGCTTCTTCCGGGTCTATATCATCTTCGCTGCTGCTGTCTCTTGGCAGTAACATTCTTGATTTTAAATATACTAAGTATGAAGCCATATTAATAAATTCAGCTGCCACTTCTATATCCATTTCTTTCATTTTCCTAATCTCATCAATAAATTGGCTTGTTATATCAGAAATGGATACATTAAAAATATTCATCTCGTTTTTATAAACAAGATGTATTAATAAATCAAGCGGCCCTTCATAATCATGTATTTTAATATCAAGCAGTTCGTTCATATTTTTATAGCATTTCTAACTTTTACCATTAATTCTGCTGCCACATCGTTTGCTTTTTTCTGTGATGGCGCAAGAAATTCATCAATATTTTCAATTTCCTTATCAAGAGCTTTCTTCTTTTCTCTAATAGGGCAGATAAAGTTTTCAATATTATTAATTAATATTTTTTTACATTCTATGCAGCCTATTCCAGCTTTTGTGCAGCCCTCTACTATTTTTGCCCTTTCATCATCTGTTGAAAATACTTTGTGATAATCAAATACAGTGCATACATTAGGGTCCCCCGCATCTGTTTTTCTCTGCCTTTTAGTATCTGTTATCATAGTTTTTATTTTTTTATCAAGAGCATCAGCTTCTTCTGTTAAAAGTATTGTATTATTTAAACTTTTACTCATTTTTCTGCCGTCAAGACCTGGAAGTTTTGGCACATTTGTAAGCATAGCTTCAGGTTCAATAAATATTTCACCATAAAAATTATTAAACCTGCGGACAATTTCCCTTGAAAGTTCCACATGTGGCACCTGGTCTACACCAACAGGCACCAGGTTTGCAAGATACATAATAATATCGGCAGTCATTAATACTGGATAGCCTAAAAACCCATAGTTAGATAAATCTTTATGAGATAAAGCACTTATCATATCTTTATAACTTGGGCATCTTTCAAGCCATGGCACAGGAGTAACCATACCTAAAAGCAGATAAAGTTCTGCAGTATAAAGATTATGAGACTGTATAAATATTGGCGCTTTTTCCACATCAAGCCCGCAGGCAAGCCATGAAAGCACCATTTGACGCCTCATTTCTTTTATATTTTCTGGATTATCATAATTTGTAGTTAAAGCATGCCAGTCAGCAACTGCAAAAAAACAGTCATACTCATCCTGCATATTAACCCAGTTTTTAATTGCTCCAAAATAATGACCAATATGAAGCTGGCCTGTTGGCCTCATTGCACTATAAACTCTTTTTTTCATGTTACATATACCTTATCATATCTAATTTTAAAATTGCATCAAATATAATTAATATAAAATTTCTTATAGGAGATATAATATATTGTAATACATTTGTAAATATTAAAACTAAAATTATTAAAAAATAATATTTTTCTGTTTCTTCATATTTAATTGCTTTATCACGTGGTAGAAAATTCCATATTATCCTTGCCCCGTCCATAGGCATAATAGGAAGAAGATTGAAAATAAATAAAGCAATATTTATAGCAACAGAATATAATGTCATTATATATAAAGGTTCAAAAACAGCAGCTGGCATATTAAAATTAGCTGCAGCAAGAACTAATATTTTTAATATGAAAGCAGATAAAAAAGCTGTTACAAGATTTGCCAAAGGACCTGCTGCAGAAACTATTGCAACACCATATTTATGGCGCAGATTATTATAATTTACAGGCACAGGTTTTGCCCAGCCTATTATTCTTGTAAGAAGTAAAACTATAAGCCCTAACGGGTCAATATGAGCAATTGGGTTTAATGTAAGCCTGCCCGCTCTTTTTGCAGTATCATCACCAAGCCTGTATGCAGCATAACCATGCATAACTTCATGTATTGTAACAGCAAACATAAAAGGAACTATTGATAATGCTGCCCTGATTATAAATTCATTAAAATTAAAATTTTCAAACATTTAAACCTCAAAAAAATTTCTTTTTAAAAATATCTATAAGCTCCATATCCTCTGCGTAAGTAACCTTAATGTTTTCATAATTTGATAAAACAGTTGATACAGTTATACCTGCATACTCACAGGCAGAAGCTTCATCTGTTACTAAAATATTATCATTTAATGATTTATGCAGTGCGTTATAGATAATATCTTTTTTAAATACCTGAGGAGTGTGAGCTAAAAAAAGATTATCTCGTGGAATAGTTGATACAATTTCGTTATTTTCTATTTTTTTGACAGTATCTCTAACAGGCATACCGCATATTGCAGCACCTGTTTTATAAGCCTGATTTATAGTTTCCTGCACTGCCTTATTACTTACAAAGGGGCGGACGCTGTCATGCACAGCAGCATAATCACTGTTTGATTTTTCCAGGCAGTTAAATACTGTATTTGCCCTCTCTTTGCCACCCTGCACATAAATATATGGTATATTTATATTTAAATCCTGCATAACATTTTCTATAAACTTAATATCATCTTTATTTAAACCAATAATAAGTTCATCAAAATTATAAGCTGTAATAAGCCTTTTTATTGTCCAGTATATAAGCGGTTTATCATCTATTTCTGTAAACTGCTTTTTTATGTGTGCAGAAAAACGTTTTCCAACACCAGCAGCTGGTATAATTAATGAAATACTCACGCTTTAACCTTAGTAAATATTATTCTGCCTGATTCTGTCTGCAATAAGGAGGTAGCCTCCACTTTTAATGTTTCGCCTAACCGCTTTTTACCATTTTCTACAACAACCATTGTGCCGTCATCAAGATATCCTACTCCTTGAGAAGGGTCTTTTCCTTCTTTTGCAATAGTGATAACTAAATCTTCACCAGGTAAAATTGTCTGCCTTAATGCAATAGCTAAGTTATTTAAATTTAATACTTTTATGTTTTGTATTTCTGCTACTTTCATTAAATTAAAATCAGTAGTAATAATAGCAGCATTGATTTTCATACTTAAAGCTAAAAGTTTTTCATCTACTGTGCCTATTTCATCAAATGATGTATTATCTATTTCTACTTTAACATTAGTCTGTTCCTGTAAACGTTTTAATACATTTAAACCACGTCTTCCCTTCTGCCTTCTTAAATGGTCATGAGAATCTGCAATATTTTGAAGTTCTTTTAAAACAAAGCCAGGTATTACAAGGCTGCCTTCTATAAAGCCGCAGTCTACAATATTTGCAATTCTTCCGTCTATTAAAGTGGAAGTATCAAGCACTTTTGGCTGACTGCCAAGCTTTATTTTTGTTGATGTATGCTTTAATGTAACATTTGTAATTAGTGATTCAAAAAACTTATGGTTTTTATTACCTATAATTATACCAGCATATAAAAACAGAAAAAGCACAATCAGATTAATTTCTTTCTGCTGAAAAACTGACTGAAATGACTGGATAAGTAAAAACCCAAGCACTAAAAATGCTATACCTATAAGCAATGATGAAATAATACGGTAACTTTTTATACCGCCAAGCAGTAAATCTAAAAGGAGAATACATAATACAGCTACACCAGAATAAAGCAAAGCCATATATAGATTTATATCCATACTCTGCCTGAAAATAATAAAGACTACAAAAATTGCTATTGAATAAGCTATTCTAAATAATATCATATAAAAACCTCATTATAATATAAAAGGAGAAACAAGCCCCTGTAATATCATACCACCAAAATAAAAAGCAATCATTGCAATAAATGCTGAAAAATCTATTATACCAATAGGTGGTATTAATTTTCTTAATGGTTCTAATACAGGTTCAGTAATTATATATACAAGCTGCACTACCATATTTCTAGGGTCTGGACTAACCCATGAAATAATAGCACGAAAGGCTATTATTAAACTCATATAATAAAGAAGACCAAATACCTTATATGCACCAGTTGCTAATGCTGAAATAAATACTGCTGCCGTATTTCCTATTACCTGATATATAATTAAATTAAAAACAGTATTAATAACTGCAGTTAAGCATGTAGTAATTAAAAATAAAATTATAATTGCTGGAATAATTATTTTGCCGCTGTTAATAGGAATAAAAAGCCTTGTCATCTTAACCCATGGTAAACCAAGCCTAAAAAATAATGCAATAAAACCGCCGCCTATCGGCCTGTTACCAAAGCTGCCAAAAATCATAGAAACTATGTAAAAAAGCATAAAGAAATATATGTAATTTATTAATGATGACATTAATTTACTTAGAAATTCTAAATTGTTAGATGAAATAGAATTTAATAAAGATGTAACAACTACTAATAATATAATTAATACAGGTATGAAATTATTTGAATTATTTGGAAGAACAGGATTGGTTAGTTTTGCTAAAATTCTACCTAATGGATTAAATGTCAGTTCCTGTTTTGTAGAAACAAACCGAAATAAAAGTATTACTATATATATTTTTGCCAAGTAAATAATAAATGCCATTTAATTCTCCAAAATAAATTTATTGCCTATTATAATGAACTAAAAATAAAAAAATTTCAATATATTTAAGTTATTTTATATTCTTTCACCAAAAATACTTGTACCAACTCTTACAAGCGTTGCGCCACATAACACTGCTTCTTTAAAATCATGGCTCATACCCATAGAAAGTGTATTAAACTCATTATCTTTATATTTATTAAATAATGATGCTGCCTGCTTAAAATAGCCTAAATTTTTTGTAACATCTTCTTCATAAGGCGGCATAAACATTAACCCTTTTAATGTAATATTTCTATATTTTTTTGCCTCATTTATAATATTATCAAGCAGCACAGGGTCTATACCATTTTTTTGTGTTTCATGAGCTATATTTATTTGTATTAAGATATTTTGTTTTTTATTAAGTTCACAGGCATATTTATCTATAATTTCTAAAACTTCTATTCTATCTACAGAATGAATCAAATGAAAATGCTCTACAATTTTTTTTAACTTATTTGTTTGAACTTTTCCTATAAAATGAAACTCTAAATTATTGTATTTATTAGATAAATATTCAATTTTTGGAAGTGCCTCCTGCACTTTGCTTTCTCCAAACATTTTAACACCGTAAAAAGCAAGTTCGTCCATTTTTTCTACACATTGTGTTTTTGACACAGCAAGTAAATCTACATGATGATTTGCTTTTAATGACACTTCTTTTACTTCATTTAAAATTTTATTATAATTATCTATTACACTCATTATTTTACAACTCTTTGAATAGTAGTAACCATTCTTCCTGTTTTTCCATTTTCTTTTCTATATGAATAAAAACCTTCACTACAGCATGAAGAATAATCTGTAATTTCAATATTATCAATATTTAAACCATTATAAATTAAAGCATTAGTTGCAAGTTTTTTCATGTTTAATAAATACTGCCCCTGCCCTTTATTTATAAGAGCCTCATTAGGTTTATATAAAGGGTTTAACTGCTCCACTAAATCATCCCTTACTTCATAACATTTTTCACATATTCCAGCACCAATATAAGCATAAACTGGTGTGTCTTGATATTTTTCAAAAAGCTTAAATGAATTATCAATAATACCTGTATTTAAACTGCGCCAGCCGCAGTGCAGCGAAGATATACATTTTTTACCTGCTATCATAACAGGCAGACAGTCTGCAGTAATAACACCTAGTGGTAGATTATATTCGGAGGTAAAAAGCCCGTCTGCCTTAGAAAACAATATTTCTGCAGCATTATTATGGTTTACTTCAAGAACTTGATTACCATGAACTTGATTTAAAGTAACAATATTATATGTGTTAGAAATATTTTGGTAGTAATAATAGTTTTTTACTACATTTGTAATTTCATCACCTGTAAAATATCCCATATTTAAGCTGTCATAAGGTTTTTGTGAAAAGCCGCCAAATCTTTTAGATGTTTTTATTTCAATACCTTTTGGCGCTTTTTCTGCTGTAATAAAAGATTTATTATTATCTGTATCCATATACTATTCCAAATTAAATAAGCATTTATTTAAAATGCCCTGATATTTTTTTTCACTTGTTTCAAATACTGCATTGCCATATATAATAACAGATTTTATTCCAGGTGGAGAGTATTTTGCATCATTATTATATACTTTATACGTATTATTATCTGATGTTTTTACAATACCCATAATCCTAATATCCATTTTCATACCTTCTGTATGAAAATAATGATTTTTTTCCTCATTTCCTGTAAAAATCATACCGTCTTTTATAAAAGTATCATCTGTAAAATTAAGCATACCGCATATTTTCTGCTGGTCTGTTTCTGCTTTATAAACATGTAGTCTGCATGAACCTATTGTAATATTATCTTCATAAAAAGTTACTTTTGAACAGTCTGGCATACTTGTTATAAATATTTGAGCATGACCGTATGACGTAATAGATAATAAAAATATAAGTAATGATGCAAGTTTATACATAACCCACCTTTTTTTTTAAAATTTATAAGTATAATATATCCCTATGGAGCTTTCTCCAACCTGAGCATTACCTGTATCTAACTCTAGATAATTTGTATTATGCTGGTAAGAATAAGCTAAATAAAAACCCTTATAACCTATTTTAAAAATATTTTTCCACTGGATAGAATAATCTGTTTCATTTGCAATATTGCCGCTGCTGCTTGGAGCAAATACATATTTAAACCAGCTTGAATAAACTATCTCTATACCTTGTGAAAAAGTATATATTGGCACTTCATAAGCCACATTTAACATAAAACCATCAAAAGAATTTTCATTTCTTCCATAATATGCCTGATTATATCTTGCATAAAGATTTATTTTAAAATACGAAAATATGGGTATATTAAAATCAAGCCCTATACCCATAAAATGCTGCAGTAAATCTTCTGAATCAAAAGTAAAATTATAGGCAAGATAAAAATCCTTAAATAAATTATCACTGCTCATTTTCTGCTTAGAAAGTGATAAAAATGATATTCGTGGATTTATCTCACCAAAAAGATAGTTATTTATATTACCAAAAATATAAGGCTTGTCATTATAAATATAAAATATATCATGTATATCAATATAGCCAAAAAAATCAAAAAAATCATACCTGAAATTAAGTCCAAGTGTATTTACTGTATCAGGTTCTGGGCTGCCATAAGGATTTATAGCATTAAATTTGTATTCCATAGATACATCTACACTGCCAAAATAACTCTTATTATTAGAATTAAACTTATTATTCCATGTATTATTATAGTTTTGTGCAAAACAAATACTTGGTAATAAAGCTAAAATAAATATAAAAACAAATTTTAGTTTCATAAAATAATTGTAATTATTCTACTTTAAATTCACCATTTAAAACTTTTGCTTTTAATTCTCGTTTTAAAACTTTACCTGTAGCTGTTAAAGGCAGTTCATCAACTATAAAAATGTGTTTAGGAGTTTTAAATGATGCTAATCTTTCTTTTAAATATGCTTTTATATCTGATACAGTAATATTTGAGTTTTCATTTTTCATAACATAAGCAAGTATCATTTCATCTCTGCCCTCAATAGGTACACCAATTACTGCAACAGCTTCAACACCTTCTATCTGCTTAATTACATCTTCTACTTCTCTAGGATAAACATTCATTCCTTTTGAAATGATTAAATCTTTTTTCCTATCAACAATATAAATAAACCCATCTTCATCAAGTCTTGCAAAATCACCAGTAAAAAGCCAGCCGTTACGTATAGCATCATCTGTAGCCTTTGGCATGTGATAATAGCCTTTCATAACGTTTCCGCCTTTTACAATTAATTCCCCAACTTCTCCAACAGGCACTTCATTTTCTTCTTCATCTACAACTTTTACTTCTATTCCTGGCATTGGTTTTCCAACGCTGTCTGCCCTGTGAAATTTTACAGTATTAACAGATACAACAGGTGCAGCTTCTGAAAGCCCGTAGCCTTCTATAATAGGCACGCCAAATTTTTTCTCAAAAGCATCAAGTGTTTCTGCTGAAATTGGCGCTCCACCAGAAATATGAAGTTCAATTGGATAAAATAATTTAATAAACCATTTTGGCATCTGCGCTTTAATTAAAGCCTGATAAACCTGCGGAACTCCAACCATTACTTTTGGTCGTTTAAAAATTAATGTATTTCTAAATTTTTTTGTTTTAAGCTCCATAACTGATGCAAACATAATAATACTGCATCCTAGAAAAAGTGGATATAAAACTGATGTCATTAAAGTATAAGAATGAAAAATTGGTAAAAATAATAAAAACTTTTTATTTGGGTTCCATTTTAAAGCGCCATCAATTGATTCTGCATCGTTTAACATATTACCATGGCTGAGCATTGCTCCCTTTGGATGACCTGTTGTGCCTGATGTATATATGTAAAATGCTAAATCATCATAGCCAAAATTATATTCAAGTGGTTCATCAGAAAATGGTGCTGATGCTTCTGATACATTTATTGAATTACAGTTTATTTTATCCCAGCTTAAAATATCTTCTAGAGTTGATACATTATCTTTTAAATATGATGCATATTCTGCATATTTTTCTGATAAAAATACAAATTTAGTAAAACTATCATTTAGAATATAAGCAAATTCGCTTTCTCTAAGCATATTATTTACAGGGATAGCAACAGCCCCTGTTTTAAAAATTGTTATAAGAGATATAATATAATGAGCTGAATTTTCCATAATTACAGCTACTTTATCACCTTTTTTTAAACCTTTTTCTTTTAACATACGTGCAGCTTTATTTGCCATTTTTTCTACCTGCATGTATGTATATACTTTATCATCAAAATATACAAGGGGCTTATTTTTCAAGCGTTTTGCCTGAATTGTCATCATTTCACCTAAATTAGGATATCTCATATTAAACCTCTTTTATTTTATTTTTACGTTTTTTATATAATCATAAGCCCATGTTTATCTAAAACACAGGATTCAGCATATATTGGCACATTCATTCTTAAACCTATAGCAATAGCATCTGACGGACGGCAGTCTATAACCTTTTCTTCACCATTTACATTAAAAAACATTTTAGCATAAAAAACATCATGACTGCAACCATCTATTAATATTTTAGTTAATACTACATTATCAGAAAGATTTAGTATAGAGCTTATTAAATCATACGTCATAGGTCTTGGCGGCTGAATTGATTCTTTCCATGAAGCAACAGTTTCACCCTCTTTCTCTCCAACATAAATCTGTAAATAACGCTCTTGATTATCCTGCAAAAGCATTAAATATCTTGATTGAACAGGCTCTTTAATTATACGTTTAAAAAATAGACGAATCAACATATTATACCTCTACACCATACATACAGTTTCTTTTAGCAGTATTAATAACTACATTTACTAAACTTCCATATTCTAGCTTATTTTTAGATGAAAATGCAACCTTTCTATTATATATATTTAAACCATAATATGGATATTCTTTTGAATCATCAATTTCTGTTACAAGCACCTGAGTAGTAATACCATGCATTTCAGGAAGACGTTTATCATATAAGCTGTCCTGCAGAGCAAAAAGATTATTTAATCTTTCTGATTTTACACCAGCTGGAATATTATCTTCTATTTCAAAAGCTTTTGTACCAGGACGAGGAGAATAATTAAAAGCAAATATTCTATCATAACCTATTTCTTTTACAGCTTTTAAAGTATCATTAAAATCATCATCTGTTTCATTAGGAAAACCAACAATAAAATCTGATGAAAATTCTATATCAGGCATAATTTTTCTAGCAAGCTCTATTTTTGCTTTATATTCTTCATAAGTATAGTGCCGTTTCATAGCCTTTAATATTGAATTTGAGCCTGACTGTAACGGAAGATGAAGATAACGGCACACCTTTTCATTTTCTGCCATAGCATTAATCATAGCTTCTGAAAAATCTTTTGGATGTGATGTTACAAACCTAATTCGTTCAAGTCCGTCTATTTTATTAACCACAGATAATAATTTTGGAAAATCTATATCTTCAGATAAATTTTTGCCGTAAGAATTTACATTCTGTCCTAAAAGACATACTTCTTTAACACCTTTATCTACAAGTGATTTAATTTCATTTACAATCTCAATAGATGGTCTTGAAACTTCTCTGCCACGAACATAAGGCACAATACAGTAACTGCAAAAATTATTACAGCCTTTCATAATTGTAACATTAGCAGCTATCATATCTTTTCTATTAAAATTTGATATGGAAAATGATGAGCTGTCCACATTAGTATCTGCAAACCTTTCACCCTTTAACGCTCTTTCAATAATGCTGTCAATATGGGCAATAGCATCAGTGCCCATAACAAAATTTACTACTTTATTATTTTTTAAAAACTTATCTCCTTCCTGCTGAGCAACACAGCCTGTTATCCCAACAACCATATCAGGTTTCTTCTCTTTTAAAAGCCTTATCTGGCCTAAATAACTTAATATTTTTACCTGCGGCTTTTCTCTTACACTACATGTATTTAATACTATAAAATCAGAATCTTCCACTTTATCAGAAGGTATATACCCCTTTGATTCTAAAGCTGAAGCAATCCTTTCAGTATCATATTCATTCATAGCACAACCGAATGTGTATATAAAATAATGTTTTGTCTGCATAAAAATCCTTATATATAAATTTATTTAATAAGCGCCTTTCTTTTTAAAAACAACGCCGGGTGTTTTAAATAATATAACTATATCAAGCCATATTGACCAGTTTAATACATACCATGCATCTTTTGCAACACGTTCATCATAATTTAACTCGTTTCTGCCGCTTATCTGCCAGAGTCCTGTAATACCTGGACGCACCATATAATAATATGATGAAAGCTCTCTATAATATTTATCAAGTTCATCTTGAATAACAGGCCTTGGACCTACAAAACTCATATCACCTTTTAACACATTAAATATCTGCGGCAGTTCATCAAGTGATGATTTTCTTAAAAAACGCCCTACTTTAGTAATTCTAGGGTCATTTTTTAGTTTATAATATGTATTCCACTCATGTCTTGCTTCTTCATTATTTTTTAAAATTTCCCTTAATCTTTCATCTGCATCTTGATACATAGAGCGAAATTTTAATACTTTAAAAGTTTTGCCATTTCTGCCAACCCTTGTATGACCATAAAAAACACTGCCCCTTGATGTAGCTTTTATTAATACTGCAATAATAATAATAATCACCATCAAAAATGGCAGCATTATTATAGATAATATAATATCACTGCATCTTTTTACAATACTATTTAATAAAGATTTAAAATTATTATTAATTTGTAGATAGTTTAAACCAGTCTGTAAAAGCTGAACAGCTTCTGTATTTGAAAAGCCTATACCTTGAGAATCTAAAACTATCAATAGTTTATTTAACTTTATCTGTAAATTATTTAATACATTTTCAAAAGATTTATCTATTTCATTTTTTATGACTACTGCAGAAGATATATTATATTCTGCAATAATTTTTTCAATATCTTTTATATTACCTAAAACTTTCTGGCTGCCTGTATAATTATCAGGAGTATCTGTTAATACTACTCCAACTACATAAAAACATAATCCATTTTCTCGTATTATACTGTTTTTTACATTATCAAGATAATTTGAACAGCCAATAATAACTAAACTTTCTGCAAAAAACCTTTTATTTAATACTTTTGTTTTCATAATATATCTAAATAATGTAACAAATATAACCATATAAATAAACAAAATTATTAAAAATAACCTTGAAACATAGTTAGACATTTTCCCTAATGAAACAATAGATAAAACAATCAAAAGTGTAAAAAAGCATGATAATATAAGACGCCTGCTTTCATGCCAAAATGGTTTCTTTAAAGTATATAAATTTTTATATGCAATCATAACAATAAATATAGCAGGCACCCACCATAATGTTATAACCAAATGTTTTAAAGAAAACATTAATGGAGTTATATGGAATATATCATCTATAAACATTCTTGTGAAATATGCTAAAATAAATGAAACAAAATATGCTGCAATATCTACTATAAGCAGTAAAAAAATAGAAATCATATTTTTTATATGCAGTCTGCTGCTGTAATTATTCAACATTTACCCCTAATACTTCATCAATTTTATGTAATACTGTTTCTACTGGTATACTTTCCATGCAGTCTGGTTTATCCATTGTGCATTTTTCATCACCATAAAGATTCTGGCACCCAGAACACCCGTTTGATGATATTACATATACATTTTTTCCAACAGGGCCGTATCTGTTTTTATCAGTAGGTCCATAAAGACCTATTACTTTTCTACCTAAAAAAGCACCTATATGTAAAATTGAAGTATCGCCAGCAATAACTAGTGATGATGTGGATATAAGCTTTAATTTATCAGAAAAATCAAGCCTTCCAACAAGAAAATCTATATCAGCTTTACTTCCTGCTAACTCATTAAAATTTTCAGCCTCCTCAATATCTTTTTTATCACCAATCAAAGCTGCTCTGTAACCTGCTTTATTTAGATGCTCTACTATCACTTTCCAGTTATTCTGGCTGTATTTTCTAGTATTTTGGTCCTGATTATCTGCAAAAATATCTATAACTACAAGTTTTTGGTTATCTTCTTCATGATTTTTTTCTACGATATTATTATCTACATGAATACCTATTGAAGAAAGCAAAAAAGCATAGTTTGCAGTTTCATGTATATCAAATGAATAATCTGCTGCTTTGTCATAAGCAAAATGCCTGTGCTCTCCGTCTGTTTTAAAACCAATTTTATAAGATGCTTTTGCAGTCTGGCTCATAATGGCTTCAAACCTGGACCATGCACCAAAATCAATCCATAAATCAAAATGACCTGCATTTTTAACTATTTTCATACTTTTTGATAAATCGTTATGAAAAAGCCTGACAGCATTATCTATACCAGGTATAATTGATGCTGTATTAAAATTATCTTCACCAGTAAAATATGTTATTTTTGCATTTGGGTATGCCTTTTTTAATGCTTTTACTGATTGAGCTGTAAAAAGAACATCCCTTACAGAAGTTATTTTTAGCAATGCTATTTTATTAACAACTTCCGGTTTATGCACCTGCCGTATATTTGAGAAACCAGTAAGTGCAAATAATACAGGAAGTCCTATAAGGGAATCTTTCTTTTTTAATACAGAATTATCAATAAGTTTTTTTATTTTTTTTCTGCCAAAATCAAACTTCATTAAATAATATATCCGCCGCTGTTTTCTAATATTTCAGCATATTTTAATGTGCCGTCTTTAAGTTTAGTAAACGGTTTATTATATCCTGCATTGCGAAGTTTTGTAATATCGCTTTCTGTAAAAGTTTGATATTTGCCTTTTAAGCTTTCAGGAAATGGAATATATTCAACTTTTGCATCTTTATATTTTTCCTGCAACGCATTAGCTATTTCACAAAAACTTTCTGCATGACCTGTGCCGCAGTTAAATATACCTGATTTATCAGGGTTTTCATAGAAAAACATATTTACAGATACAACATCATCTACATAAATAAAATCACGTCTAAAATTTTCGCTGCCTTCAAAAAGTTTCATTGGCTCATTATTTTTGATTTGGTTAAACATGTGAAATGCAACTGATGCCATTTTACCTTTATGGTTTTCCTGCGGGCCATATACATTAAAATATCTTAACCCAACAACCTGACTGTTAATATTTTTAAAATGAATATTTAAATACCTGTCAAACTGATATTTACTAAAAGCATATACATTTAAAGGGTATTCACATTCTTCTTTTTCTACAAAACCTTTATCGCCATTACCATATACAGATGCACTTGATGCATAAAAAAGCCTTACATTATGTTTTTGACATGCATTAAATGTATCTTTTGTACATTCATAGTTATTTTTCATCATATATTTGCCATCTGTTTCCATAGTATTAGATGATGCACCTTGATGAAATACTGCTTTTACTTTATTTTTAGAAAGAAAATCATATATATTAAAATCTGTTTTATCTATATAATCATAAAACTTGATTTTATTTAAGTTTTTATGTTTTGAGGCGTTTGACAAATTATCAACAATAATAATATTATCTTCACCTTTTTCATTTAAGCCTTTAACAATATTTGAGCCAATAAATCCTGCTCCACCTGTAACAATTACCATATCAAATGCTCCTATTTTAATTTATTAATTGTAGATGTTGTAGAATAGCCCTCAACAAAGTCAATAATTTCAACTCTGCCGGCATACTCTTTGCCAACAACATCTTCTGCTTTATAATCGCCACCTTTTACTAAAATATCAGGCATAACATTTTTTATTAAGTTAAGTGGTGTGTCTTCCTCAAAAATTACTATATAATCAATACATTCTAAAGCTTCCAAAACAACTGCCCTGTCCTGCTCATTATTTACTGGTCTTGAAGGACCTTTAAGTCTTTTAACTGATGCATCACTGTTTAACCCTAATACTAAAATATCCCCCAGTGCTTTTGCATGTTTTAAATATGTAACATGGCCTCTATGAAGAATATCAAAACAGCCGTTAGTAAAAACAATTGTTTTATTAAAAGATTTTTCTCGTTTGATAATGTCTGCAATATGGTTATATGCAACAACTTTTGAACTTCTAAACCCGCTTAATGCATAATGCAGCTCTGATAAAGTGATTGGGGCTGTACCAAGTTTTCCAACAACGACTCCTGCTGCTGCATTTGCAAGATAAACTGCATCATCAATATTTAAATTTAAACCTAAAAATACTGCAATAGATGAAATAACTGTATCACCTGCCCCTGAAACATCAAAAACTTCCATAGCCTGTGTAGGTATAGTTTTTATATGGTTTTCACCTATTATTGTAATACCTTTTTCACTTCTAGTAACTATTAAATACGTAAGGTTATATTTTTCTCTAATAATTGAGCCGTATTTTATAACTTCATCATCTTTATTTTCTATTTCAAACCCACATACTTCACTAAGCTCTTTAACATTTGGTGTTACAAGATAGGCATTATTATATTTATCCCAGTTGCTGCCTTTTGGGTCTATGATTACTTTTTTATTCTGTTTATTTGACTGCTCAATAATATGAGAGCATATTTCAGGAGAGCATAAGCCTTTGCCGTAATCTGATATTACTACAATATTATGATTTACAAGCTCTGCATCAAAAATTGATTTAATCTGATTATTTACACTTTCACTAAAAACATGTATATCTTCAAAATCAAGCCTTACAATCTGCTGTTTACTGCCTATTACTCTTAATTTTGATATAGTAGGCATATCTGCATCAATAAAAAATGATTTTGCCTGAATATTAGTAAAAAGATTATTTAAAAGCCTGCCTGCATCATCATCTTTTTTTGCTGCCCCTATAATTGTGCATTGTGCTGATAACCCCTTTATATTATTTACAACATTACCTGCACCGCCAAGAGTATATATTTCAGATTTAACATTTACAACAGGAACGGGAGCCTCAGGCGAAATTCTTGATACTGTACCATAATAATATCTATCAAGCATCATATCACCTGCTATTAATACTTTTGCTTGACTAAAATCTAAATCTGATAATAATTTATTCATTTTTTCTTTTCTACTTCCTGTAATTTTTTATTTAAATTCGCAGTTTTAATTTTAGCATCTATTTTGTTTGGAGAGCTACTGCTTATTTGATTATACCAGTTAATTGCATCTCTAATTAAAAAAGCTGTAGGATTATTATCTTTTTCTATTTCTGCATATTTATCATTACCAATTTGATACGCCAGCTGGTCCATTAACTCAACTATTTTATTACCTGGATTTTTAATATATAATAAAGCATTATATGCTCTTTCATATTCTCCATTATTAGCAAGCTCTTTTGCTTTATTATAATACCTTTCAGGCAGTTCTCTTTTTAATCTTTCTGTATCTTTTAATATTTGTGCCTGTAATTCTTCTGCCTTTTTATATGAAGGAGAAGACGGAAATATTTCATATACAAGAGTATTTGCCTTATCAAGTTTTTCTGCAGCATCTACGTAATCACCTCTATCCATTGCACGAACTGCATCATCTCTGTATGATACTGCATTTTTTAACTTTGTTTCTCCGTCTACTACTGCAAAAAGCTGAGATTTATATGCTATTACTTTTCTGTTTGTTGGGTTTAATTCTAAGGCTTTTAAAATAGTTTCATGAGCTTCATTTATTTTACCTTCTTTTTCAAGCTGTTTTGCCTGTTCATAAAGTTTATTTTCTTCACCTGTAAAATATTTATAGCCACTGAATGCTATGCCTGCAACAATAATTATTACACCAACAGCAACTTTCCACATTATAAGCTACCTCTGCTTACAGCTCTTTTTACCATTCCTGATAAATCTATATCAGTTAATTTATTCAAATAATTGTTATACTGAGTATTATTTCCAAGAAAATAATACGCTATTGCCATATATGCAATATCAAGCTGAGTATCAGCTCCACCGCCTAATTTTAATATTGCATTATAATCCTTAAATTTCAATAAAGATTCATACATTGATGCTTTATCAGGACATTTTTCAAACTTATTTAAAAATTTAATATCGTATAAATTTTTACCAATTATATATTTACCATATTCGCAAAGTTTTAGAGTATCCTGTACTGTTAAAGTGCCTATAAACCATGAAATATTTTCTTTATCTTCTTTACGCATATAGCAGGCAAGTTTAGTTTTATTATAGTCTGGGCTTTTTGTGCCAAGACATTTATCTACTAAAGTACAGTCAAAATTTACCATTTCTTTATTAGATGCTTCTATCATTCTGCAGTAAACTACTTTATCAAGTTTATAATCAGCTTTAACTTCCTTTTTAAATGTATCTATATATTTTTTATAATCTCCAGTTTTCCATGTATCTTCCATAACATAAGATGTAAGTTCACTGTCTTTATATGTTTTATATAAAGCATAAAATTCATCTTTCATATTATTTGAATAAAAATATTTACCATAGAAATTCATAAGTTTTGGAGTGCGTTTTTCAGCCTTCAAATTATCATAAGTAGAAAATACTAAAGCCTTATCTTTCTGCACTCTTTCTAAAACTGCATAAATTGTTTCTGCCGGCACATCTATTTTACTTAAAAGACTTGTTACTTCCTTATCTACTGCACAGGAACTTTTAACATATACTTCTAAATATTCATTTTTAGGATATGTCAGAAGAAGATTTTTAGCTCCATCACAGCTTAACTTTGTTTCTATAAACATTTGGTCTTTAAGCATTTTTTGTTTATCAAATCTGCTGTCTTTAAAATTAGCAAGCTGCGTAAAAGTATACTGAGCTGATTTAAAATCATTTTGCGCCATATATACCTGATATAATATATAAGTTGCAAAACCTGCCTTTTGAGATTTATCTTCATGGCTTAAATAATTTGAAAGGCATGATTTAGCAACATCATAAAGGCCATCTTCATAAGCTTTAAGCCCAACAAAGTAATCATCATTAAAAGACATATCTGGTGCTTTTGCTTTAGCTGCACTGCTACTTTCTTTATTATCTTTACTTTTATTATCAGCAGCATATCCGTTAAAAGCAAAAAGTAATATAGAAAAAATTATAAATGTTATTTTATGCATTTATCTATTACCTCAATAGGATGCATTACATTTTTATCCCCTAAATGTTCCATCTGCATAGAGCATGTAGGACATTCTGTAGTTCCTGTGCTGCATGTTGAGCTCATTAATTTATCAACCATTGGTTTACCAATTTTTACTGATAAATCATAATTTTTAGCAGCCATACCCCAGCTGCCTGCCATACCGCAGCATCCACTTTTTAAATCTTCTACTTTTACACCAGGCAGTTGTTTTAATACATTTAATGTGCCTGCTGGGTTTTTAAGAAGTTTAGTGTGGCATGGTGTATGGTAACCAAGGCTTATATCGTTAGAGACAAGTTCAACATCTTTTAAATGTTTCTCTACTAAATCCATAATAAATACAGTTTTATCTCTAACTTTTTGAGTGATTTCATCATTTTGATAATAAAGCCATTCTTTTGTTAAAGACAAAGTACAGCTTGAGCAGGCTGAAACTATATAATCTACCTGGTCAATAAGACTGCCCCACTCTTTTAAATTCTTTTTAATCTGCATACGTGCATCTTTTGCAAGACCTTTTGATAAGTGAGGAATACCGCAGCAGTGCTGAGCAGGAGTTACTACTTTATATCCTAATTTTTTAAGTACATTAATAGTGCTTTCTCCAATCTCTGGTTTAATAAAAGATGCATAGCAGCCGGCAAAATACATAACTACTTTTTCGCCATTGCCTTCTGTTTTATTTATTCTGTCATATAACGATTTTGAGGCAAATTTAACAAACTTTCTATCACTTGCAAGACCTGTTGTAAGCTGTAAAATATTTCTCATAAATTTTGGAGCCATTAATGCTGATACTACTGGGCTGATTTTATGAGTTAATCTTCCTGCTGTTTCAAAATTAGTTACTAATTTTGCATCTAATGAAACCCCAAATTTTTCTGCATATCTAGATTTTGCTTCTAATGCAAGTTTAGGTATATTTACTTTTGAAGGACATTCTCTTGAACAGCTTCCGCAATTTACACAGTGATTTATTACATGCTGGAAAGCTTCCTGATACATAGCTTCAGAATCAATCACATTACTTAAAAGCCCTCTTAAAATATTTGCCTTAGCTTTTGGAGCTGCTGCTTCATCACGCAAAGCTTTATAAACTGGGCACATTCTTGTAGCAGCTGTTACAGTTGTACATTTTGAACAGCCATGACATTTTTCTGCTTCTAAAATAAAATCTTCTTCCCATACAAGCTGTTTTTGTATTGCTTTATCACTTGCACCATAATCTGCACCATATCTTAAATGTTTTGTCATCTGTGCCGGGTCGCTTGTAACTTTAATTTCAGGGTTAAATAAATCATCTGGATCTAATATAGATTTTACTCTTAAAAATAAAGAATAAAGCTCTGTATTATACTGCCTGTTTATATAGCATGAACGTATTCTGCCATCCCCATGCTCACCTGAAATTGTGCCGTTCAGTTTATGTACAAGTTCAAAAACTTCATCTGCTAAAACCTGTAAAAGATTAATATCGTAAGGGTCTTTTAAATCAAGCAGCGGTCTATTATGTAATAAACCTTTTGCAATATGACCATAACTAACAAACTCTACTTTATGCCTATTAAATATTTCATATAATCCATCAAAATATTCAACAAGTTTCTCTGTAGGAACGGCAGCATCTTCAACAAGTGCTAATATTTTCTTTTTACCTTTTAAAAGATAAAGTATAGGCACTGCTGCTTTTCTAACTGCCCAGTAACTTGCTTTTTCTTCATCACTTACAGCAATAAACGCTTGTGTAGTATAATGTTTTGCTTTAATTTCATCAACAGTGTCCTGACAGTATCTGCTTACTTCTTCAACACTTTCCCCTTCAAATTCAAACATTAAAACATTATCAACATCTGTAGGAAGTTTGCCTTCTAAACTTGGCTCATGGGTAACTGCTAAAGATAAAAGTGATTTATCCATAATCTCAATGCCTGCAGGTTCATATTTTAAACCAACCTGTGCAGCTTTTGAGCTGTTAGTTTTATTATCAAAATATGCAATTACAAGTGCATTGTAAGGCTTTTTACGAATTACTCTAAAAGTTAATTTAGTTATAACACCAAGAGTGCCTTCTGAGCCGCCAAACAATTTATGTAGTTTTAATGAACTTGCACTATAAGCCCCTCTTAATTCATAGCCACTTACATTACATTTTATAGGTGGGTATCCATTATTTATAATATCCTGATTTTCTTTTAATACATCATATAATTCTTTTAATTCAGGGTTTAAATCTTCTATTTTAGTATTTGCAATGTTAGAAAGTGTATCAATATGACCGTCATGGAAAACAATTTCTGCATCAACTATATAATCAGACACATTGCCGTATTTAACAGAATAGCCACCACCAGCATTAGTGCCATACATACCGCCAAATGTAGCATATTCACCGCTTGATGGCGCTGCCGGAAACCACATAGAGCTGCCTTTTAAAAATGCTTCCAGCTCTCCATATCTATAACCTGGCTCACATGTAAAAGTGCCTTCATTGTCATTAATTTTTTCAAACCCTTCAAATTTATTCATATATTTACAAAAATCAATAACAATACCTCTGCCTATTGCAGCACCGCATAACCCAGAACCTGCACCGCGGCTGTGAATAGATAGCTGATAATTATTAGCAAACTTTACTATCTCTACCACATCCTGCCTGTTTTTAGGGTAAACTATACATGCAGGTTCAACACGAAATATACTACCGTCAGTTGAATGCATGTATCTTCTTATTTTATCAGTATAAATTTCTCCAGAAATTTTATTTTTTAATTCATCAAAAATATTTTCATTAGAATTACTCATATATTCCTCTTTTTACACATTAAACAAATCACTCTTTTTATTATATCAAATTTTAATACAAATTTACAGTATAAATTTTATATTTTATAAAATATATTTTTTAAAGTGATTTTATACTTGATTTATATAGATATTTCATAATATAAATATGACTGTAAATAAATAATAAAAGGTAATATATGCAAAAATATTCTATTGTTATTACCGCAGGCGACCCTGCAGGTATAGGCTATGAAGAAGCATGTAAATTTTTTTTAGATGAAGAAAGTAAAAAATTTAATGCTGCATTAATTGGCCATAAATGGATTGTAGAAAAAACGTATAAAGATATATTAAAAAAAGATATACCTAATCATTTAGAAGTATTAGAGCCTGATAATAACGTATTTGATTATGAATATGGCAGAATAAGTGCAGAATGTGGAAAAGCTGCCATATCTTATATTGATTTTGCTGTTAAAGGAGCGCTTGAAGGCATGTTTGATGCAGTAGTAACATGCCCCATTAATAAAAAATCAATTAAAGAAGCAGGATATAATTTTCCAGGACATACAGAATATCTTGCCTATCTTTCAAATATTGACAACCAGTCAATGATGCTTGCAGGAAAATATGTTAAAACTATTCTTGCTACAACCCATTACCCTGTAAAAGAAATAGCAAAACATATTAATGAAAAAACTGTGCTGACAGCTATTGAAAATGCTCATAAAGCAGGCAGATATTTTGGCACTCTTACTCCTAAAATAGCAGTATGCGGCTTAAATCCTCATGCTGGAGACAATGGAGCATTAGGAAGTGAAGAACAGGAATTTATAAGCCCCGCTGTTTTAAAAGCACAAAAAAATGGCATAAATGCGCATGGACCTTTTCCTGCTGATACAATATTTACAAAAGCAAAAGAATGGGATTTTATTATTGCAATGTATCATGACCAGGGAATGATTCCTGTTAAAATGGATGCCTTTGGTGAAGCTGTTAATATAACATTAAATCTGCCTTTTATAAGAACATCTGTTGACCATGGCACAGCCTTTGATATTGCAGGTAAAGGAGTTTGCTCCTATTCAAGTTTAATAAAAGCCGTACAAATGGCAAAAAATATGGTAGAATATGATAAATCTATTAGAAGCATTTAAAAACGAAGATGGTTTTACAAAAAAGAAATTTGGCCAGCATTTTTTAACCAATAAATCTATGCTTGATAAAATTATTGAAGCAGCAGACATATCAGAAAATGATAATGTAATTGAAATCGGTCCAGGCTGTGGAGTATTAACACAACTTATCGCAGAAACAAAAGCCTCTGTTACTGCTTTAGAAATTGATACAGAGTTAATGGAATTTTTAAACAGATACCTGTTTTTCTATAAAAATTTAACTATTATTAATCAAGATGCTGCAAATGTAGACTATAACAGCTTATATGAAAATAAACCTGTTATTGTTATAGGCAACCTGCCATATAATGTTTCTGTTAAAATATTTGAAAAAGCAGCAATGCGTGATAATATTAAAAATATGGTATTTATGTTCCAAAAAGAAGTGGCTGATAGAATTATTGCAAAACCTAACTCAAAAGCATATTCTTCCCTTTCTGTATTTACAAACTATATTTTTGATACAGTTAAAATAAAAGACATAAGCGGTGCTAATTTTTGGCCTAATGCTAATGTTATGAGCACTGTGCTGAAATTTATACCAAAAAAAGAAAAATTTTACAGCGGCGAAAAAGAAATACAGTTTTTTAAGTTTTTAAGGCTTGCTTTTAGACAGAAAAGAAAAACTTTAAAAAATAATCTGCAGGAAATAGATGATATAAGCAGCATATTGTCGCAGGCAGGGTTTAAAAATACTATCCGAGCAGAAGAACTTTCTCTTGAAAACTTTAAGGAGTTATTTGATATAATTTATGAAAAACACACCTTTTAATAAACTTACATATACAGTTGTAGATACAGAAACAACTGGTTACAGCCCAAAATATGCTAAAATGGTTGAAATAGCTGCTGTCAAAATATACCCTGATTATAATATTGACTATGAAAATACTTTTTCAGAACTTATTAACCCTGAAATTGAAATACCTTATAATGCTTATAAAATACATAAAATCTCTAATGAAATGGTGCAGGATAAACCATTAATACATGAAGTTCTTCCTTCATTTTTATCGTTTGCTACAAATACTGTTATTGTGGGCCATAATGTTAATTTTGATATGCGTTTTATTGAGCATGAAGCCTCCTGCTGCAGCCTGCCTTTACAGTTTCCATACAGCATAGATACTGTTAAACTTGCTAAAAAAGCAGTGCCGGGACTTCCAGCATATAAACTTGATAACCTGATTGAATACTTTAATATTAACTTAAATATCCCTGAAAGCGACAGGCACAGAGCTTTATTTGATGCAGTTAATACTGCCATTGTATTAACAGAATGCTTTAAATTGTTAGAAAAACAAGGAATTTATGATATTTCTCATTTATAGGCTTGCAAAAATCACAGATAATTTGTATATATAAGGGTTAAATTAAAATCAAGGTGGTTTATTTATATTGAATAAGTTTGAATCTTATTATGCAGATAAATTTGAATTAAAAAATCTTGACTTATCATTAAGCCGTATTGATAACGCCTTAACACAGGCAGGATTTAATGAAAAAAGTCTCGGTAAAATTATACATATTGCTGGAACTAACGGTAAAGGCTCTACATCTTACTTTTTATACCAGATGCTGCAGCTTGCAGGTTTTAAGACTGCCCTTTTCACTTCGCCTCATATATTGAAAATTAATGAAAGAATTTCATATAATTTATCAGATATTACTGATGATGAAATGGATAATGTATTTACTGCAAATAAAGATATTATCATAAACAACAATCTTTCATATTTTGAAGCTGTATTCTTTACTGCCGCACTATTCTTTGCAGAAAAATCGCCTGATTTTACAATATTAGAAACAGGTCTAGGCGGCAAGTATGATGCAACAAACACAAATACAATAAATAATAAGCTTTGTGTAATTACTTCTATGGGGCAGGACCATACCGCATATCTTGGAAATAATATATATGGTATTATTAATGAAAAATTAGGTATATTACGCGATAACTCCACCTTAGTGCTTGCTTATAACAAACCTTTCGTCTTAAACCATATAAAGCAAACTGTCAAAAATATAGTTAAAGCAATTAATAAAGAAATGATTATTGAGGATATAGATTATCCATACCCATACAATGAAAATTATACAACAGCATCATATATTTATAAGCTGTTATTAAATAAAGAGTTTAAATATAATAAAAACTTAAAACTTCCACCATGCAGAATGGAAAAAATAGGAAATATTATTTTAGACGGCTCTCATAATATGCCAGGAATTTTAAAAATTATAAATACCTGGAAAAAGCAGAATATAAGTGCTGTTATCTTCACTGTTACAAATGATAGAAATATTGAAAATACTGCTGAGATTTTAAAACATGTATCTAATAACTTAATTGTTACTACACTTCCAGGCAATATTCGCAGCATTGATGAATGTAAAAATAATAATGTAATATTCATTCAATCACCAAAAGATGCATTAGAATATGCTTTAAATTCATATAATGGCACTATTTTAGTAACAGGTTCTTTTTATCTATGCGCATACATAAAAGAATATTTAAATGGTAGAAAAAATGAAAAATAAAATAATCATATTATCTATTATTTCTATTCTTTTTCACCATACAAACTTATATGCACAATTTAATAGTACAGATATGACATACGTGCTTGAAGCTGATAAAGTAACAAGAATTGGCGATAATATGTATGAAGCAGAAGGAAATGTATTACTAAAAGCAAAAAATATCACAATTACAGCAGAAAAAGTCATATATAATTCTAAAACATCAGAAGTAGATGCTCAAGGTAAAGTTAAACTTGAAAGCCCTGAACAAAAATTAGAAGCCGAAAAAATCATTTATAATATCGATAACGAAACTGGTACTGCAGATAATATTCAAGGTTTTTTAGCACCATTTAATTATCTTTGTGCAAAAAATTTAAATAAAACTGGTCCTACAACATTTACTGTAACTGATGCAAAAATATCTGCCTGCTCTGGCAGTGTGCCAGAATGGTCTCTTTCTATGTATGAAGGAAAACTTGATATTGATGGTTATATGCAGCTAAACCACGCAACAGTCAATATATATGACAGCCCGTTTATCTATGTACCAAAATTTTTCTACCCTGTTTCATCTAATAGAAAATCAGGATTTCTTATGCCTAATATTGGTTATGATGATACTATGGGGGCAATAGCTAATATTAAATATTTTATTGCTCCAGATGTTAATTATGATTTTACGGTTGGTTTAGGGCTTTATTCTGAAAGAGGTGTACAGGAACAGTTTGAAGCAAGATATGCATTAAGCAGTACAGATAAATTTTACATTTCTGCTGAACATATTAAAGACTTTGGTTCAGAAGCTGATACCCAGTCCCGCTGGCGTGCCACATTAAAAAACCAATACAGCCCAGTAAAAAACTTATATTTTTACTTAAATGGTGATTATGCTTCAGACTACTTATATTCAAGAGATTATGATGATTATGCAATATCAATGTTTAATAATGATAACTATCAAAATATGTATTTTGCTGAATTAAAAGCTAAATATGTAAATGATTTTGTTGATACAAGCATATATTACAGGAGAGATATGCTTTACAGAGATACTACAAATGGATATACACAAAATCAGCTTGTAAGAATGCCGTCTATAAGAGTAAACAAAATTATTAAAGATATTCCATATATATTTTTAGAGTATGACTTAACTTATGACAGGCTTGTTTCAAAAAATACTCAGTATTATAATGTAACTCAAAATAAACCAAAAGAAGAAACAGACTGGGCATTAAACAGGTTTGGCACTTATGGCAGACTTTATGTTCCTATTGATTTAAAAGTTTTTACTATTACCCCTTCAGCATATATTGGATACATCAGGTGGCAGGACAGCTCTCTCCCTTTTACTTTTGCAGACCAGTTTAGCCCTGATTTTGGCGGAATATATACAGTAGATGAAAAAACAGCTGAAAAATACTGGGGTGGAGCAGATTTAACATTAAATATGAAAGAAATTTATAAAGACTATGGATTGTTTAGACATTCTATACAAAATAACTTTACAATTTCCTACTCTCCAAAATTAGAGCATCCGACAGCAAATAATATTACTAACTACCCTAACATACTTTTTAATGATGTAACAACTTACCAAAGTTCACTTTCATACGAATTTATTACAGCATTAATAGGTAAAGGCTGGAATATAGAATTTAAAGCTGAACAGGGTTATGATTTTATGGCAGAAAAAAATAATGTGCTTCCACTTGAATTGCAGTTAAATGCAAATGTATTAGGATATTTAACAAATACTACTGAACTTGATTATAAACATACTGGCGAATTTGAAGAAAATGAACCAAAAATAAGATATTTTGCTAATACATTAACATTAAAGTTTCTAAAATACTTTTTTGTAACAGGAAGTTACACATATAACGGTGCACGTTATAAAAACATTACTGCAAATACATATAACACTAATGCTCAGATATCATCAGGTATTAATATTTGGCGTGTTGTTTTGCAGGGATATTATAATTGGAGCGGCTACAATAGAGATATGAGTTTTAATGGCTTAATACCTAAAAGTTATGGTGCATCACTACTATATAATGCAGAATGCTGGAGTCTTGGATTAAATGCAGAAATAAACAGGTCAGTAGTAAACTCTATGGAAGGAAGATACAATAAAGATGAAATGAAATTTTTCCTGCTTTTTAGTTTAAGAGGTTTAGGAGACAGTAATCTTCAGATATTTTCATTAAACAAGGAAGAACCTCTTTAGTTATGTTGCAAAAAATAAAAAAATATATTATAGTAGATAAAATATTATACAGGAATAAAATGAAAAACGTAATAAAAATAACAACAATAATCTTAATTATGCTTTTTGCTTTTGAAAGCTATGCTTACAATGTGGTTGCAACAGGTAAAGCAACAATAAAAAATATGAGACTTAGAGATGCATATTACAGCGCAATGAATAATGCAAAGCTTGCATCTATCCGCTGGTATTATAAAGAAAACCAAATTACTGATGTGGAAGTAAATGAAGATTATCTAAAATTCATTAAAAGCTATTCTATATTAGAACAAAACATTGAAGATAATAAAACTGTTAGTGTTAAATTAAAAATTGATTTAGATGATACAGCTTTAAAAGATGCAAGGCTTTTATTAAACCAGTATGCCGATTCTGTTGTATATCTTTACAGGGGTATAGATGATAATATCTTACCTGCAAAACAAATTCAAACAACAATTAATAATACACTCTCTGCTAAACAATTTTCATTAGCTGACCAGGCTTTATTTTTAGGCAAATTAGATGATATTAATGATGAATCAAAAATTACAAAAGCATTTAATGGTATAAACAGCACTTCTCTTATTATATTTGATTTTAGAGTTATAGAATCAATAGAAGAATATAAAAACCCAGATAATAAATGTGAAGTAGAAACAACTGTATCTATTTATAATAAAAAGAATGATACTAAAACTATTCAAATAGTTACTGGTAATGATAACTCAAACATAACTAAATGCATTAATAATGCGATTAAACAGGCAGCAGCAGATACTGTAGCTTATGTTAGGGATAATATTATACAGCTGCCTGAAACTGCTGCAAAACTGTATAAATATAATATTGATTTTAATAATGCTAATAATTTAGTTTTAACTAAAAATATTATAGACACTCTTTCACAAAGAGGATTAATTAAATCATATAAAACTATATCATACTCGCAAAAAAATGTTGTGTTTGAAGTAGATACATATTTTTCTACAGAAGATTTAGGTAGAAAAATACAAGAGTTAAAATTTGCTAAACAACCTACAAAAATAGAGTTTAATGATAAAAAACTGATACTTGATTTTTCAGTTGAATAGACAGGACTTATTTTATGATTAATAAACTATTAGAAGCCGTAAAATCAAAACGCAAAGTTTTAATACAAACTCATAATAATCCAGACCCAGATACTATTGCTGCAGCTTTTGCTCTTAAAAATCTACTTGCTACAACTTTAAAAAAACGTGTAACAATTGCTTATATGGGTGTAATTGGCAGAGCAGAAAATAAAGAGTTTGTTAAACTTTGTAAAATAGATATGCATTATATTGAAAAACTAAATATATCACGCTATGACTACTTAATATTAGTAGATACTCAACCTGGGGCAGGAAATATTTACGAAACTGGGCAAAGGCTGCCTGATGCAGTTATTGACCACCATAATTTAAGAACAATTTCTACTACTATTCCTTTTAATGATATAAGAGTTCATTATGGCTCTACATCTACTATTATTGCAGAATATTATAAAGAACTTGGAATAATTCCAGATATAAATACTGCCACAGCACTCTATTATGGTATTAAAACAGATACATTTGGTGCAGGCAGAGGAAATACTCAGGCAGATATGGATATGATAAGTTATGTATTTCCAAATGCATCGTTTGCAAAATTAAATAAAATAGAAACACCTGAACTGCCACGATATTATTTTAAAACTATTCGTAAGGCTGTTGACCAGGCTATTATATATAATGATTTAATATTTTGTGATTTAGAAGAAGTAAGAAATGCTGACTTAATAGCAGAAATTTCAGACTATCTTTTAAGAATGAGGGATATAAAATCATCATTTGTTGTTGGCAGAATAGACCAAACATGTTATTTTTCTATACGCAATAAAACAAGTAAAAAAGCAGTTGGCACAATAGCATTAGCCATTGTTAGAGGTATTGGTTATGGTGGCGGACACATGAAATCTGCTGGCGGACAAATCCCTTTAAAATCAAAAACTTATGAACAAATAGTAGAAATACTAAAATCAAGATTATTAAAAAAACTAGGAATTAAAAATGCTGAAGAAAAGCAAATATAAAGGAGGAAAATATGAAAAAATATGTTTGTAATGTATGTGGCTGGATATATGACCCAGCAGTTGGTATACCTGAAGATGGAATAGCACCAGGAACAGCATTTGAAGATTTACCTGATGACTGGGTATGCCCTCAGTGTTTTGTTGGAAAAGAAGAATTTTCTCCTCTTGAAGATTAATAAACAAAAATAATTAAAACATATACTACCCCCATTTATTCTTATAAATGGGGTATGTTTATATATTAATAAATACATCTCTACCCTGCTCTTTCCATTCTTCATAATAAAATGATATGTTATACTATTTAATTTCATAAAAATCATATTATCCATTTCTATAATTATTAATAATATATAGTGATGTCTTATAACACAGCAGACTTTTATAAGCAAAGCAGCTAAACTTATCTAGTGCAAAATGACACCTGCTTTTAAATAGATATTATAGATATAAGAAATAATATACAAAATAAAGCGTTAACCTAATTGAAAATGTATCGGTAATTTCTTACACAACCTTGTTTTTTACGTAATATAATTATTTATACAAATTATATAATAAAATTTTTGTGTAAAAAACTATAATTATTAGATATAAATGTTAGAAATAATAATATTTCAGTATGAAATAGTGATAACAGTAGATATATATTTGTTATCAAGGCATTAAATAATTTTAGTATAATAAAAAAATCTAACCAGAGATTAACTTAATATAAATAAATAGATAACGAAACAGGAAAAAGTATTAAAAGAAAAATATAAACCATGACTTTAATCAGCATTTATACGGACTAAAATTAAAGTATGCTGCGTTACATCTTCATACAACAATGGTTTATAAATATAATAATTTAAGACAGTTATCATAAAAACTATAAGAAACATTTCCTATCAACTATTTATTGATGCTTATAATTTTTCTAATCATTATACCCCGCCATTTAGTATAATAATATCCCAAAAAATTGTTACAGCTCTAATATAAACATAATATATAAAAATTATTTAAAATGTTAATCAAGCTTTTATTTTATATACCATAAAATACTATTTATATACGCTGTTTTTAAACATTTTAGGCTGCTATATATAATTAATCAAATTGAATATAAAAAAGCTCTTACAATTAAAATTATAAAAAGGAAAAACAAAGAAATACACAAAAGCAGCCAGCATACAGCAATAAAAAAAGTCCAGATGAAACAAGCTTCACTGGACTTTTATTTTAAATAACTATTATTTCAATTCAATAGATTTATTCTTTTTAGTCATTGAGTTTATTTTTGGTGTTTTATTATCTTCTATTGTTACAAGTTCTGATGTATCATGTATTCTGCCACCTTTGATTAAATCATCACCTGTTACTTTATCAATATTAATATTTTCTATTGGCTGCATATTTCTTGTATGCATATTTTTTACCATTTCATATACACTGTAATCTATAAGTTTACCATTTAAATATGATAACCCTGAACCAGAAACTGAAAACTCGTATGCTTTAAGATTTTTAAACCAGTCATCTGAGTTAATATTGATTAATATATCATTTGCTGGTTTATCAGCAGCTGTTGATTTAAAACTTCCATAATTAGCTTTAACATAAATATTTGATGTAGAACCAATAGTAGAACCTGTTAAATTAACTTTATCAGCATATATTTTACCAAACCCTGATATATCATTTAATGCATTTATATTAATTGTATCTCCACTCATTACACCATTATTACTGCTGTAAAATGAAAACCCACCAACATTAAAATCTGCATTGTATGCATATAATTTATCACTTAGCATTACATTATTGTTAGATAAAATCTTTATACTGTTACCAAATACAGAATAAGAATCATCATTAATATCTGTAAGCAGTGTATCTTTCAGTAATTGAACACTAATATTATTACCATTAATATCTGCTTCATCTGCTGAAATAACAAATGAATTTCTACCTTTTGTTTGATTTACATATACTTTTTTTGATGTAAGCTGTAAATTACTGTTATTATTAATATTTGATGCTGATAAATAAATACTTTCATCTGCTGCTAATGCATTATCAGTTACTGGAAATGAAAGATTACCACCACTTTCTAATTTTATTTCTCTAAATGCAGTATTAGTTGTATTTAATACTATATCTTTACTATTTTTAATATCTAATTTAAATGGATTAGTATTGCTGTTTGTAATATTAAGATTAAGCAATGAATCTCCACTTCCTGAAATAGAAATAATATCTGCATTTGCAGTTGTTATATTAACCATATTATTAGATGCAAGTCCTGATATATATAAATCTCCCATATCAAATTCAGAAGGTAACGTAATTCCAGGAATACTTACATTACCAGTTATGCCTGTCAGATTAACTGAAATATTACCGTTTAAAGCTTTTAAACCTCTTATGCTTACAGGCCCTACTTTATGAGTATAGTTTATATTGCCAGATAAACTTTCTAAAGAAATGCCTCCAAGTAAATATGATGTAAGAGTAATATCATTTAACGCTTTAGCAGAAAGATACATAGCTGAAATATCAGAAGTAGAAGTTATTCCACCATTATTTGATATTAATTCAATACCACTGTTTAAAAGGTCTGCTGATAAAGACTCTAAATTAACACTAATATCTCCATTAGTTTCAAAAATATATTTCACTGCTTTTTTATTTCCTAAAAATGATGCATCTACAGTTAACAGATTATCATTATTTTCAATAAAATGAACTGTATTAGCATCTATTTTAAGACCTTCGTAAGATTTTAAAGCATCAAGCCTGTCAACAGCCATAACTGTGCCATAAGCACTTGTAATGGTTAAATCACTTCCAATAGCATTTTCTGGTATATTACTTAAATTTATAATACCATTATTCTGCATATATGTTGATGTATTTTTACCATAAAACTTAATTAAATTAGTTTCACTTCTATTTAAGTTTGAAATATCTAAACTGTTATTAACACTTTCTGCAGAAAGACTTGCAGTATCAACAGATAAATTTATCGCACCATCTGCTTTAAGAACGATATTATCACCTGTTATTGCAGCTTTACTATCTTCAACAGAGCTGTCCATTGATATACCATTATCAGCACCTGTAACCTCTATACCTATATTTTTACCAGAAATTTGTGTAATTAAACCAATATTATCTCCAACTAGGTTAATATCTCCATTAAGTGCTGTATAAGCTGATTTACCATTAATATTTAATTTAGTTAATAATATACTGCCATTTGAGGCATTTGCAGTTATTTCTCCTGCTGTTATATTGTTATTACCTGTAATACTGCCATTGGCATTTAAGGTAAGAGCTGCTATTTGGTTAATATCACCTAATAAGTTAATATTATTTGCAGCATTTAAAGTTAATCCATTTGTTCCTGTTAATATTACACCTGCATTTAAAGTAATATCACCATTACCTGTTCCTTCAAGGCTCTGCAGTGTTACATTTGATGTATTTAGCATATTATTTAACCATGCAATATCAACATAAGTATTGCCGTCATCAGCAACAGCATTATTTTCATTATCTGCTAAACTTGAATAATTGCCTATAAACATATTAGATGGGTCTAATAAAAATTGTCCATATAAGCCGTATACTGATTTTGTGTTAAAATCGCTGAATGCATAAACAGAATTATATCCACTTAATTCAATAAAACCGCCATTTCCATATACAGAACCTGCTTCAATTAAAGCGCCTTTATAAGATTCTGCTCTATTTTTAGATATAAGTTTTATTATACCACCATTACCATAACCTAAACCATTAGACTTTATAATACTAGAACTGCCAATCTGTAATAAATTACTGCTTAACATATTAATTAAGCCGCCGTTTAATCCATTAGTATTAACTATACCATTATTTATTATATTTTCAGCCTTGATTTCAACAATGCCGCCTTTATCTGATACAGAAGATGCATTAATTTCACCATTATTTGTAATCTGACCATTTTCTGCACCTAAAATAACATGGCCGCCTTCATAAGAAATAGATGATGCATCTATTACACCAGTATTATTTACAGCCTGTCTTATCATATCTGATGCATTTTTTGCAGTCATTACAATAGTGCCGCCTTCTGTTTTTATATTACCAGTATTATTAATAAGTGCATCAGAAACGCCTTTGTCAACAGCTACACCTATTAAATCATTACCGCTCATATCCATTCTAAAAGTTTCACCAGATGAAAGATATATTTTACCAAGTTTTGCAGAAATCAGACCATTATTTGTAACATTTTTACCCATTAAAACAGCATAACCGCCATTTTGAACTTTTATATTACCATTGTTTATTACATTACCTGCAGCACCATAAAAATTATATTTTCCTGCAATAAAATCATTATCATTAATATTTGCAGCACCTGCAAGAAAACTGTTTGTATTAATATTTGCACCATTACCAATTAATACCCCAGCATTATTTAAAATAAATACATTACCATTTGCATTAATATTGCCGAATATACTTGTAGGTAAACCGTTTGTAACTCTGTTTAATATAATGCTTGATGATGAATTTTGATTAAACTGAACGCTTTCTCCTTTACTTAAATCAAAAGAATTCCAGTTTACAATTGCTTTATCTGATGATTGATTAATAATTGTATTTGAGCCGCTTTGAGTTATATTTACATTGCCATGAACTACATTAGCACCATTAGGAGCAGCAAAAACAGGAGTATTAAATAAAAGTATTAATATTACAGCTGTATAAGATTTAATTTTAGAAATCATAGCTTATTCTCCCATATATTACGCCCCAGCCTGCCTCACGATTTTGTGATGACATTAATGGGTAACCATAATCAAATTTTATTGCAAGACCTTTCCATGGATAAAAACGAAGTCCTGCACCTGCAGAATCAAGTGATGCACTACTGTATCCAAAAAAATCAGCATCATAATTAAATACCTGACCTCTGTCATAAAATAAAAGTGCTTTTATTTGTGGAATACCTAAATCAAATTCTGCCTCTATACTTAATCTGTATCCATTATCTCCTGATTCTATACCGCTTTCAAAACCACGAACACTGTATATTCCACCAATATAAAATCTTTCTCCAGCAAATGTTGTGCCTGATGAAAACTGACCTGATAAGAATAATCTCATTCTAAAAAACCATGTAATAAACTGATGATATTCATAATCTAAATATAATTTTTCATAATATCCACCTGCATTCGGGTTAGATGATGTATTGCTGAAATTAGATACATCAAAAAGACCATTAAAAGCCTGATAAAAAGCAAGTGAATAATACATATTAGCACCAATCCATGGGTATGCTTCACCAAATAAACTAAGAGATGCAGTAGCTAAAATATCCTGAGAATTTTGAACTCCTAATATTCTATCAGCAGATTCTTTAACATATATACCTGCTCCTAAATTTAATGTGCCTTTATTTCTTAATATAAGTGGATATTCTGTGTATATAGAATAATCATTAGAGTAACCTTCTAAATTTAATGCTTTTGCAAAATCTTTTGTTCCTATATAGTTACTTCTTGAATAAGCAAAACCTAATTTAAAACCATCACTTCCAAGTGGCAGTCTGTAATCTATTCTGCCATAAAAAAGCTGCCATGGGTTAAAGTTATCTAAACCAAGGGAAAGATTTAATGCAAGCCTGTCCCCGCTTGTTATAACATTACCAACCATTGCAGCACCATTAAACCTGTATTCATTTGTGATTTTATTACCATAGTTATCAAAACTAAAACTTGCTCTGTATGGGTTAGTATCCTGCGCATAAACTACTATATCAGAAGTGCCTGGTCTTTTACCTGGTTTTAAGGTTGCATTAACTTTTAAATCCATAAAGCTGTTTAAAAGCATCAGACGCCTTTCTAACATTTTACTATCAAGCACAATACCAGATTGTAATGGTTTTAGATATTTTAATATAAAGTCTTTTTTATAGTCAGAAAGCCCTTCCACATATACTTCGCCTATTTCACCCTCTACTATTGCAATGTTGATAGTGCTGTCTTTCACTATTTGAGGAGGAATATAAGCATAGCTGATAATGTAACCTTTTTTTCTATAATATTTAGTAACTAACTGGGCAGCTTCATTAAGCTGAGTTAATGTTAAATTTCTTTCTATATAATCGCTGAGAACCATTAGAATATCATTTTTATCAATAACCCTGTTACCTGTTATTTCAAATCTTGAGACATAAACTGTTTCTGCAGAAGTTTCTTTTGGAAGATTATCAAGCAGTTCTTTTTCTGTAATAATTTTAGCATTTTTATCTCTAGGAAATGGAATATTGCGAACATCTTTTTCAAAGCTGTCATCAATAACGCCACTGATGCCTATCTGCGATTGGCTGTATCCTGGTTGAAAAAAACATAAAACAAAAATAATAACTGGTAAACATAACCGTTTTATCATTCAATTCGCTCCAAATATGGAAAATTTACTAAATATTATAATAACAAATTATATGCCAACTCAAAATTAGACACATAACTATCTTAAAATAATCAATTTTTATAATTTAATCAATACAAATATGAAAATATATTCAAAATAAATATATTGTGATATTATCGGCAGGAAGTAAAATATATTAATATATAAAAAAGGTGGAGAAAATTTCTCCACCTTTTAGTAATTTTATAACTTATATTTCTTTTCTTGATATAGCTAAATTTTTCTGAGCAACACTCATTAATAATTTTATACGGTTAAGCTGGTTAACTTCGCTTGCACCTGGGTCATAATCAACTGCAGCTATATTAACATTTTCATAAGCAGTTCTTAAAGCTTTCATTACACCTTTACCAGTTACGTGGTTAGGAAGACATGCAAAAGGCTGAACACAAAGGATATTACCTACTCCACCCTCAATTAATTCAACCATTTCAGCAGTTAAAAGCCAACCCTCACCAGACTGGTTGCCAAGTGATACGATTTTTTCAGCTAAATGTGCCAGTTCAAAAATATCAGGCATAGCATCAAAATGTTTACTTTTTCTCAATGCTTTACGCATAATATTTCTTTTTCTTTCTATCATCCATATAATGTATCTTGCAACATAATTACGGACTTTAGAACCTGCCATATATTTACTTCTATAAATATCATCATAAGCGCTGTATAAAATAAAGTCCATAAAATCAGGCACGACAGCTTCGCCACCCTCTCTTTCAATAACTTCTACAGCTCTATTATTTGCATCAGGGTGGAATTTAATTAAAATTTCACCAACTATACCAACACGTGGTTTACGTGTTTCATTCATTGGGATATTATCAAATTCTTCAACAATGTCGTATACATCTTTTTTAAACTGACGCCAGTTATATTCATAAACATTTCTTGCACACAAGTCTGCCCATTTATTATATAAAGCCTCTGTTTCCCCTTTGACCTTCTCATAAGGACGGCATCTATATAACATTCTCATTAATAAATCACCATATAATATACCCATTACCATACGTCTTATCATTGGCATAGTGATTTTAAAACCTTCATGAGCTTCCATACCATGCAGATTAAAAGAAAGAACTGGTATATGGCTTAAACCTGCTCTATTTAAAGCGTTTTTAAGCCAGCCTATATAGTTTGTAGCACGACAGCCGCCGGCAGTTTGTGATATAAGCACTGCCACCCTTTCAGTATCACAATCTGGCGACATAACGTAGTTTAAAAGCTGACCTACTGCAACAATTGCAGGGAAACATGCATCATTATTAATATTTTTTAAGCCACATTCAATATCACTTCTATCAGTTGTTTCTAAAACTTTTACTTTATAACCTTCAGCAACAAGCGCCTCTTTCATTAAATGAATATGAATAGGAGAAAGCTGAGGAATAATAATAGTATGAGTTTCTTTCATCTCTTTTGTAAATTCAGCACCTTTTTTAGCAGGAGTATGTGTTCTGTCTATACCGCGTTTTTTCCTGTCCTGAATAGCTGCCATAAGTGAACGTATACGTATACGAACTGCACCTAAGTTGCTGCCCTCATCAATTTTAATAACAGTATACAGTTTATCATGTCTGTTTAAAATATCATACACCTGCTCAGTAGTAACAGCATCAAGACCACATCCAAAAGAGTTAAGCTGAATAAGTTCTATATTATCATGTTCTGACACAAAACTTGCTGCTTTATAAAGCCTTGAATGGTATGTCCACTGGTCAACTGCATTCATAGGACGTTCTACTGTTGCAAGATGAGCAATAGAATCTTCAGTTAATACTGCAAGCCCATTAGATGTAATAAGTTCAGGTATACCATGGTTAATTTCTGGGTCAATATGGTATGGTCTGCCTGATAATACAACGCCTTGAATACCATGTTTTTCAATATATGCTAATGTTTCTTCGCCTTTATCTCTAATATCCTTTTTAAAGTTTTTCATTTCTGCATCAGCTTTTCTTGATGCAAGACGAACTTCCTGTTCAGGAATATTAAATTCTTTAAACATTTGCACAAGTGAATTTTCTAAATATTTATAATCATTTAATGGGAGAAATGGTCCCATAAATTCTACATTTTCTTTTGCAAGTGCATCAACATTTAATCTAATAACTTCAGGATAACTGCATACTACTGGGCAGTTATAGTTATTATCAGCCCCTTCTTCATGAACTTCTTTTTGAATACATGGGTAAAAAATACGCTTAATGCCTTTATTAATTAAGTTCATAATATGACCATGCACTATTTTTGCAGGATAACATACTGTTTGAGAAGGTATAGTTTCAAGCCCTGTATTAAATAACTCTTTTGATGATTTATCAGATATTTCCACTCTAAATCCAAGATTAGTAAATAAAGTAAACCAAAATGGATAGTTTTCATAAATATTTAATACTCGTGGAATACCTACAACACCACGTGGAGCATTTTCCTCTTTTAAAGGTATATAGTATTCAAAAAGACGCATATTTTTATAGGCATAAAGGTTTGGCAGTTTATTAGCTTCTTCAACTTCCTGCACACCTTTTTCGCATCTGTTACCTGTAATATAGCGTTTTTTATTGCCGCCGAATTTATTTACAGTTAATAAGCAGTGGTTAGAGCAGCGTTTGCAGCGAACGTTTGTAGATTCCATTTCAAAGCTGTCAATAGCATCTGCTTTTATAATAGATGAGTGTTTGCCTTCTTCACTTCTTTCTTTTGCAATTAATGCAGAACCAAACGCACCCATGTGGCCTGAAATTGCAAACCTTGTAACTTTACTGCCAACAGAAAGTTCAAAAGCTCTTAATACTGCATCATTAAAAAATGCGCCGCCTTGAACAACTACATGTTTACCTAAATCTTCCACACTGCTCATTTTAATAACTTTATATAAAGCATTTCTAACAACTGAATATGAAAGACCTGCAGAAATATCGCTGACAGATGCACCTTCTTTTTGAGCCTGTTTAACTTTTGAGTTCATAAAAACAGTGCAGCGTGAACCTAAATCAACAGGATGCTCTGCTTTAAGAGCAGCTGACGCAAAATCCTGCACGTTTGACTGAACTGATTTTGCAAAGTTTTCTATAAATGAACCGCAGCCAGATGAACATGCTTCATTTAATACTATTTTATCAATAGCACCATTGCGGACATACATACATTTCATATCCTGACCGCCAATATCTAAAATAAAAGATACATCTGGTACAAAATACCTTGCTGCTGTAAAGTGAGCAACAGTTTCAACTTCGCCTTCATCAACACCAAGGGCTGCTTTAATTAAACCTTCCCCATAACCTGTGATGCAGGAGTTTGCAATATATGCTTTTTCTGGCATTTCTGCATATATTTTTTCAAGCACTAATAAAACAGATTTAACAGGGTTGCCTAAGTTAGATGAATATGATTCAAATAATAGGTTATCATTTTTATCTATTAAGATAGCTTTTGTAGTAGTAGAACCAACATCTAAACCAAGATAAAGTTCTCCTTCTGCCTCAGATAAAGGTTTTTTATTAAGCACACCTTCTTTTGAATGGCGTTCTTTAAATTCTTCATATTCTTTTTCTGATTCAAAAAGACGTGGCAGCTGCTCTATTTCGCTTTCTACTTTAGTGTTTTGCAGTGCTTCAACTTTATCAATAATAGATTTAAAAGAAACTTCCTTACTTTTTTTAGAAACAAGTGCTGCACCCATAGCAACAAAAAGTTGTGGATGCTCTGGGAAAATAATTTCATTAGGAGTTAATGATAATGTTTCAATAAATCTTTTACGCAGTTCTGATAAGAAAAATAACGGACCGCCTAAAAATGCAACATTACCAGAAATAGTTCTTCCGCAGGCAAGTCCGCCAATAGTCTGGTCAACAACTGCCTGGAAAATAGATACTGCAATATCTTCTTTTGCTGCACCTTCATTTAATAAAGGTAAAACATCAGTTTTTGCAAATACACCGCATCTTGCAGCAATAGGATATATTGTCTTATAATTTTTAGCCATTTCATTAAGACCAGCTGCATCAGTTTGTAAAACAACAGCCATTTGGTCAATAAATGCACCAGTGCCGCCTGCACATGTTTCGTTCATTCTTTGGTCAATACCATTATCAAAGAATGTAAGTTTTGCATCTTCGCCGCCTAATTCAATAGCAACATTTGTTTCTGGAATCTTAGTTTTGATACATTCTGTAGATGCAATAACTTCCTGAATAAAATCTACACCAAGCCACTGAGATACAGAAATACCGCCAGAACCTGTAACATTAATAGTAATGTATGCATCAGGAAATTCTGCGTATGCTTCTCTTATTAATGCTGTTAATGTATTACGCATATCTGACAAGTGTCTTCTATACTGGTGATAAAGCATATTATCATTTTCATCAGTAATAACAATTTTAATGGTTGTAGAACCAATATCAAGCCCCATATGATAAACTTTCTTATCCATATTATGCCTCGTTAAAAAAAATAAAATAAAATAAAATAAAAA
>DXAQ01000123.1 GCA_019116905.1 Candidatus Mucispirillum faecigallinarum
ATTGTTTCAAATACTTGTTCATCTGGATAATCAGCAACCTTTTCTATCATTCTTACATACTCATTACCCTGCTTTTTAAGCATATAAAATTTATTACATTCAAGACTTTTTTCACCTGCAAAAATATATACTGGCATTAATAAAAAAATCATGATTATTAACTTTTTCATTTTACCCACTCCTAATATATTTATAACAAATAATAAAAAAGCTGTCAATAATATTTGAAATACACATAAAAAAAGGGAGCAGAATATTTTCTGCCCCCTAAATTAATTGTAAGGTTGTATGACTACTATTTTTTATGTTTTAATTCTGCTCCAGAAATACCTGGTGTTGTCATTCCTACTGGGTCTAAAATTATATTTATTTCTTCCTCTGTAAGCACTTTATCCCTTAAAATAAGCTCTCTTATTGGTTTACCTGTTACATAAGCCTCACGTGCAAGGCGCGCTGCTGTTTCATAACCAACATGTGGGTTAATAGCTGTTACTATTCCAACAGAATTTTCAACGTATGCTTTCATTCTTTCAGGGTTGGCAGTTAAATCTTTAAGCAGATATTTTGTAAATACTCTAAATCCGTTTGCCATAATAGTTAATGACTGTATAATATTAAACACAAATACAGGCTCCATAACATTAAGTTCAAACTGACCAGCCTCTACCCCCATAGTAACAGTAATATCGTTACCTATTACCTGAAAAGCAATCTGGTTGATAACTTCTGCCATAACAGGATTAACTTTACCAGGCATAATAGAACTGCCAGGCTGACGAGGCGGCAGATTTAACTCAAATAAACCACACCTTGGTCCTGATGCCATTAACCTTAAATCATTACATATTTTTGACATACTTGTCATACATACTTTTAATAAAGCACTTACTTCCATATAAGCATCACAGTTTTGTGTACCGTCAACTAAATCTTCTGCACCCTGCACTGGAAGTCCTGAAATTTCTTTAAGCTGATTTATTACTTCTTTAATATATGCAGGCTCAGCATTAAGTCCTGTTCCTACAGCTGTTGCACCCATATTAACTACTAAAATATTATCTCTTGCAGCAGTAAGCCTTTTAATATCCCTGCCAACAACAGCAGCATGAGCCTTAAATTCCTGCCCAAGCCTTACAGGCACAGCATCCTGCAAATGAGTCCTGCCCATTTTTATCATGCCGTCAAACTCTTTTGATTTTTGTATCATCATATTCTGCATATCTTTCATAACTGCAATTAATTCATCAAGCAGCATAGCAATAGTTAAATGTGCAGCAGTAGGAAAAGCATCATTTGTACTTTGAGCCATATTAACATGAGAATTTGGAGAAATAACTTGATAATTACCTTTACTTTCTCCCATAATCTCTAATGCGCGGTTGGCAATAACTTCATTTGTATTCATATTAATAGATGTTCCAGCCCCGCCTTGAATAGGGTCTACTAAAAAGCAGTCGTTAAGCCTGCCTGAAATCACATCATCAGCAGCCTTAATAATTGCATCAGCTTTATCTTTTTCAAGCTCACCAATTTTAGCATTAGCAATAGCAGCAGCTTTTTTCACAATCGCCATACATTTAATCAAAGTTGGATGAATCCTGTAACCTGTAATAGGAAAATTTTCAATCGCCCTTAAAGTTTGTACACCATAATAAGCATTTAACGGCACCTCTTTACTGCCTAAAAAATCATGTTCTATACGAAATTCAGCCATAGGTTACTCCTTATAATAATTTATTCTCTCCATAATCTAGATATAGCACATTAACAATCATATTGCAAGTATAAATTTTAAAAAATTTATAATTATGTTATAAATTAATTTATCTTTATTTATTAATAAGTTATATATTATTTATTACTTTTTTAAAAGATAATTTTTATATTATTTTTCATCTTTTATATAATTATTTTTAATATATTTTTTATTATTATATAACATAGTAATAAAAATTTATTTTTTATGATTTTTTTAGCTGATTGCATAAAAATTTAAGGCAAAAATTTTTTACTTTTCAATATTTATACTTTAAATTAATTAATATTAATGATATAGTAGACAGCAAAATATTAAATCATATAAATAAGGAAATAATATGGCATTATTTAATATAAACAAAAAATTTCTTAAAATACCTTGGAGTAAGCGTGCATTTTCATATTATATTCTGCTGCTGCTTAACTCTTTTTTATATACATTAATTTTTGATGAACCAAGAATTCAGTTATTAAATTTAAACCAGTCTGATACTGCCCTTTTAATTACTCTGGCAGCTCTTTTTAACTTATTTTTATTTTTTATTCTTATGCTTTCTAAATGGGTTTTTGTAATAGCTAACCCTGTATTATTTTATATAGGTTCTGTTGGTGCAATATATGCAGATAAATTTCATATTGATACAACAGAATATTCTGCTGCAAGGTTTTTACTACATAATACTATAAAATCTTCTATTTCAGAAAACTATTCATATACTTTATTTATTACATTAATGTTTTTATTAGGGCTTGCTCTTGGGTTTATAAGGTTTTTCTTTGCAAGAGATAAATCAGTAATCCGCAGAGGTCAGGTTTTTGCATCAATATTTATTATAGCAGTTATATGTTATTCAATAATTTATAGTAATTTTAATCAGTTTACAATGCAGCCTTATGCATTTTTAAAAGGCATAAAAAAATATACAGTATCTTACATATCTAATAAAATATCTGCCAGTAAAAGAATTGATAAAGTAAAAGCTGAAAAAATTGATGATAATATTACAGGTATTGTAATCTTAATTGATAAACTATCAGGTGAACCGTTTAAGAAAAATAAAAATATCATGCAGCTTACACACGACCATAATATTATTGTATTTGATAATGTTAAAACAGATTTTGCAAATAATTATAATACAAGAAGTGCTGTATTAACAGGGACTACTGCAGAAAATCTAAAAAATATAAATGACAGTAAATCATTTATAAGTTTATATGCAAATGCAGGCTATCCTGTATCATCTATTTCTATTTATAATTCATTACTCTCAAAAGATAATTTAGCATATCATATTATGAAAAATGATAATGATAATATAATTGAAAAATACACTAATAACAGCCCTAATATTTTTACTTCCCTTGCATATATTAAAGAATTTACAGGTAAAAATAATGGCGGTCTTTTTCTTGTAAATATAGAAGGCTCTGCCCCAATTATCAGCATGCGCTATAAAGATTTTATAAATAATCAAACTAATGAAAACGAATACCAGCAATATATTAGTTATATTGACGCTTTTCTGCATGAAACAATAAATATGGTAAATAATAAAAAATCATTCATAATTCTTCAAGGACTGGAAGGCGAAACAAAAGATGATACTTCTGCAATGATGATATGGGTGTCTGACAGCTTAAATAATGAATATAATATAAGAAAAAATATTTTATCTCATTTAGATAATACTGTATTAGATGATACTGTTTTTAATACACTTGCAGGCTGCTTTCAGATGAAAAATGGTGTAATAAATCAAGGCAGAAATTTATGCAGGCAAAAATAGATGAAGCTGATTTTTTAATTAAAAAACTAGAACTAACTCCTCATATTGAAGGTGGATATTATAAAAGATATTATCAATCAAAAAATATAATTACAAGAGAAGATAATATTAAAAGAAAAGCAGGCAGTGCTATATATTATCTATTGAAAAAAGGAGAATTTTCTGCATGGCATTCCATACTTTCTGATGAAATATGGCATTACTATCAAGGTGGACTTCTTAAAATATACGAAATTAAAAAAGACGGCTCATTAATAGAACATTTACTTGGAAACAGTCTTATAAATAATAAAGCATCATACAGTATTGTTATCGAAAGCGGCAGTATATTTGCTGCACAGCTTATTGAGGGTGATTATATATTAACTGGGTGCAGTCTGCACCCAGAATTTTCTTTTGATGATTTTATCCTTTATTCTAAAGATGATATGTTATCTAAATATCCAAAATATTCTTCTATCATTCAACAATTTTATTTAAATATATAATGGAATGATGTAACAAATAAAGGCAGTGCAATCATACTTATTACAAATGACCATACTGTAAGTATAGTAGAATATTTGTAATCACAGCCATAATATTTACTTAATATGGTAACCTGATTCATAGCAGGCATAGCAGCCTGTAAAATATAAACTTCCTGTCTTTCCATATTAAATGAAGTGAAATACATCATAATTAAAAGAACAGCAAATGGTGCAAAAATAAATCTGCCAAGCATTACAGCCCAGAAATCTTTTGTTATTTTAAAATCTGTTAGCTTAATCTCTGCAAAAACCATACCTATAAATAATGTGGCAAGTGGCGAAGTCATACTGCCAAGCATAGTAGCTGGTTTTTGTATCATATCTGGAAGTTTAATGCCTGCAAGTACAAATATAATAGCGATTACTGTAGCTGTAAGTGATGGTGTTAAAAGTGCCTTTAAATTAATTCCACCCCTGCTGTTGCCTGATGATTTTTGTAAAGAATATACACCCAGTGTCCAGAAAAGAAGTGTATTTGCAATGTAATACTCTAACACATAAGCAACAGAACTGTCGCCAAATAATGCCTGATTTACTGGCAAACCAATAAACACAACATTAGAGTATACAAAAAGTGCTAAGAATACCCCCATATTCTCTTTTTTTACTCTAAATATTTTACCTACTACATAACCTATTGGGTAAAGAACAGCTGTTGCAATTAATGCAACTAATATACCACCTGCAGATTCCATAAATTGCGCTTTTGTAAACTGATAAGGTAAGGCAGATAAAATGTAAGCAGGAAAAGTAAGATTAACAACAAGCCACGCAATACGCGCGCCAAACTCTGTAGATAAAATATCTTTTTTAGTAAGAATATAACCTACTGCAATTAATAAGTATACTGATATTATACTTTGAATAGAATCTAAAAATCCCATATGTACCTTCTTATTTTCTAAATTTTGCCATATTGTATTAATACTCTTTTCTGATAAAATCAAGTAAAAATTTTAATAAAATTTACATTTGCCAACTGTAGCATACTTGTAATATGCTTTATCAACGTATCTATATGGTAATAAAAGATTATCTCTGCCATTAGGTATACCAAGTCTTGATGTAATTAATATGTTTTCTGGGTTATATCCAGCATCTTCTATATAAAATTCATCACAAAACTGCTTTTTATTCCATGATAAATCAATGGCAATACTTTTACATAAAATAGTCTGCCCTGATGCAAGGAAGTGAATATCTCTTAATTTACCATTTTTCTTATTGATATTCTGCATAAATGATAGTGCATCATTATCATTATCTAAAAAGCAGATACCTGATTTTATCAGCACCGCATCTCCTAACCCTAATGCACTAATATTAAAAGATGCCCCTGCTCTACTGTGATACATATATATAGTGCCAAAGTCCATAAACATTGCAGCATTTTTTTTAGAATACCCAAGACTTGAATGACTTGCAGGCTCAGATATACTGTATGCCTCTGTTTCTATTATTCTTACCTTTAATATATATTTATCTATTTTTCTGCATATAACTTTTCCAAGCAGATTTTTTGCAAGAGTTATAACATCTTTTTTAAAATATTCATTATTTAATCGCATTACTATTCACCATTTTTTATTATATATCAATAAGTTAAAAAATAAATAATTTTTTTTATAATTTTTGTAACTATTATTTATTATATGCGTCTTTATAAATATCAGAAGCAAACAATAAAATAAATAACTTAAAAAAGGAGTAGCTTTATGAAAAAATTAATTTTAACAACTATCATTTCTTTATTTGCAGTATCTGCTTTTGCAGGTGATATGATTATACAGCCTAATCAACTGCCACAAAATTCACAGTCATTTATTGCAAGTACATTCCAAGGCGCTAATATAGTAGCAGCACAAAGAGATAAGGATAGTTTTGAAGCAGTATTAAATAATGGTATAAAAGTAAAATTCAACTTAAATGGTGAATGGGATGAAATAGAAGGATATGCAGCACTTCCTAGCGGTTTACTCCCTGCAGCAGTTGAAAACACAGCAAAAGCACAAGGCGGACAAATTATTAAAATAGATAAAGACTTTGGATATTTTGATATAAAATTAAGCAATAATCTTGAACTTAAAATTGATATGAATGGCAATATATTAAAAAGAGAATTAGACTAGTCCCTATCCCTTAACATATAACCTATCCGGCCTGCTTCCTGTTATGGGGCAGGCCACATTTATAAAATATATTAGAAAATAAAAAAAATAAAATAATTTGTAACCATAAATAAAAATAAACGACTAAAA
>DXAQ01000124.1 GCA_019116905.1 Candidatus Mucispirillum faecigallinarum
CATTTTTTTCAATTATTATTTTTATTTTGATGCAAGACTTTCTATTTCATTAATAAAAGCATCTTTATTTGATAATTCTATATCCATTTTAAGATATCCAAATATACTTTGGTATTCTGCAGGCAGTTTAACAAAATCTTTTTCAGTTGTAATAAACATAACTGCCCCTTTTTTTCTGCCCTGAGCTAATATACCATTAATAGATTTTTCTAAAAGCAGTTTATGGTCAGAAAAACCTGCAAAGAATTTTAAATCAAGCCCTGCATTATGCAGAGTATTATAGAATGCATCGTTATTAGCAACAGCAGAATAGGCTGCAACTGCTGCACCTTTTAAATATTTCAGCTCTATTTCTTCATTTTTTAAGATAACTCTGTTAAATACAGTATTGCTGAAATATATGCTCTGTTTATTAATAAAGCCTTTTACATTTTCAGGAATATTATCATTTTTAGCCCTTGTAAATACTATTATATCAGAACGGCTTATGCTTGAAGGAAATTCTCTTAAATAGCCAAAAGGAAATGGAAAACCAGTAGATATTGGGCGCCTGTGGTCTAAAAGTAAAATATTTACATCTCTTGCTAATTTTTTATACTGGTATCCGTCATCAAGGATTGCTGCTGTTGCACCATATTTATCACGTGCCAAAGCTAAAGACTGCTCTCTTTTTTTGCCTGTAATAACTATTAATTCAGGATTATTTTTAGCCATCATATATGGCTCATCTGCTGCCATTGGTGGATGATGAAAAAAGTTACCTTTGCCGTCGCTTATTACATTTATATCATAGCCCAGCTTTCCCTTATAACCAAGGGATAAAACTGCAACTTTCTCACTTTTTTTAATAAGTTCATTTGCAATTAAAAGAGTGTGAGGAGTTTTACCTGCCCCGCCCATAATAATATTACCAACAGATATTGTTTTTATACCCTGATTTATCATTTATTATCCTTTTCTTTATTTACTCTATACATATCCCATAAAAATGCGTATTTTAAAAAGCCATACACATAGGCGCTGACACCAGCTATTAACCCTTGAATACCGTCTAAAAAACCGCCTTTTACTATATATATCTTTATAAAAGCTATACATGGGCTGAAAAGCATTTTACTAAGCTTAAATTTTTTACCTTTTTTATAATAACTTTCTGCACTAAGGCGGGCGTAACGTATAGTTCTTCTAAAATGGTCATCAATATCCCTGTAAGAATAATGGATAAGAAAGCCTTTTAAATGTGATATGCTGCCCTTTATTTTTAATTCTTCATGGACAATTTCACCAACCCATAAAGGCTTGGCAGCAGCTTTAACAAGCCTTAACCTTTCATCTTTCTGCCATGAATAATTTAAAAGCTTTCCTAAGTAATGTGTTTTACGACGGATATAATAACCGTCAAAAGTGCCGCTTTTTACTGCATTTATTATTTCCTGCTTTAATTCAGCACTTACTACTTCATCAGCATCAAGAAATAATATATACTCTTTTGTGCATTTGCCTGTCAGCGAATTTTTCTGCTCTACAAAGCCGCGCCATTCTTCGTTATATACTTTTGCCCCAAAACTTTCTGCAATTTGACGCGTATTATCTACCGAGTCGCTGTCTATAATAATTATTTCACCAGCAATATCTTTAATGCTTTCTAATGTTTTTGCAAGCCTTTCTTCTTCATTATACACTATCATTGCAACAGAAAGATTTAACTTATCCATAAAGTTTCTCCAGGGCTTTTTCTGCTGTTTCAGTTATAATTTCATCAGTTATATTACCAAAAGTTTTGGCCTTATAATCATTACCTGCACTATCCTTATCAGGTATTATATATGTAGTATTTTCATCATTGCCGTAAAGCCCCCAGCGTGTTTTTGATAAAAATTTATATGCAGGATAAATACATACACATTTTTTCTTTAAATTACCTGCTATATGGCTTGGACCTGTGCTTGCCCCAATATAGAGCCTGCATTTATCAATTAAAGCCGCAAGTTCTAAAATAGAGTTTGCCTCATAAATATATGTATTTGTGCAGGCTGATTTTATACGCTCTGCCTCTTTTATATCATCATGGGAGGTTGATATAACAATCTGCTTATCATGCCATTTTTCATGGATTTTATTAATAAGCTTAATATATTCATCTACTGTAAAATTTTTAGTAGAGCCGCCTGAAAACGGATGAATTACTACATAATTATAAATCTTATTACTGTCTAAAAAATCTACAATTTTATTATGGTTCAGCCTGCCGTAAGGGATTGGGTCTACTGTAATTTTTTGGCTGTCAAAAAGTTCATTATTAAGCTGTCTTATTAAGTCAAGGTTATATTCTGCCTCATTTTTTATAGACTCTGAACGGTGCTGTCTTATACCTTTATTATATATAAACCATGATAACGGTTTAGAAAGTGGCCCTACTCTATATTTTGCTCCGCTTTTTAGTGCAAGTTTTAATATATGGTTGTCAGAATAAAGTGCAATAAATACATCAGCATGAATCTGCCTGATTTTTTCTATTAACTCTTTTTCGCTGTAATTATCTATTGATATAACTCCATCAATAAACTGGAAACCTTTTACTATTTCAGAATTATATTTTCTTACAAGTACATAAAGTTTGCACTTAGGATACATTTTCTTAACCATAGATATAGCAGGAATAGAAAGAACTAAATCTCCTATTTTATCAGTCCGCGAAATAATAATTGTATTCGGTTCCTTTATTTTGCTAAAATTAAACATTAATGCTTTATTCCTGCTCCTCTATTTTAAACTGCATTTCATAAAGTTTTTTATATGTAGGTGATGTTTTAATAATTTCTTCATGCCTGCCGATAGCCTCAACACCGCCCTTATTAAATACAACAATCATATCTGCATTTAAGATTGTACTTAACCTGTGAGCAATTACAAAAGATGTTCTACCTTTCATTAAGTTATCAAGAGCTTTCTGCACAACACGTTCACTTTCTGTATCAAGGGCGCTTGTAGCCTCATCAAGTATTAATATTGCAGGGTTTTTTAAAAGTGCACGTGCAATAGTAATACGCTGTTTTTGACCACCTGAAAGTTTAACACCACGTTCACCGCACATTGTGTCATATTTTTCAGGAAATTTTTCAATAAACTCATCTGCATAGGCAGCACGTGCCGCATCTTTTACTTCTTCATCTGTTGCATTTTCCTTGCTGTAACGAATATTGTTGCTTATGGTATCGTTAAATAAAAACGCATCCTGCGAAACTATACTTATATTATGACGCAGCGAATATAAATCATACTCTCTTATATCCACATTATCTATTAATATATGACCGTCTGTTACATCATAAAACCTTGGAATTAAGTGTGCCATAGTAGTTTTACCTGCTCCTGACGGCCCTACAAAAGCAACTGTTGAGCCTGCCTTTACATTAAAAGATACATTTTTTAATGCATAAATATCATCTTTATATATAAATGATACATTTTTAAATTCTATATCTTTATTTTCTGCGTGGCATTCTTTTGTGCCTGTATTTTCCATAACCTCGTCTTTTTCATCAAGCATAGAAAATACACGTTCACCTGCTGCAATAGCAGCCTGTAAAGCGTTGTTTGATGAAGCAAATAATTTTACCGGCTCATATATTTGAATAAGTGCAGCTAAAAATGCAAAAAACTGGCCAGTTGTTACTGTGCCGTGAATTACCTGATAACCACCTATAAAAAGCACTGCAGCTATACCAACAGACCCTAAAGCCTCAGTTAATGGAGATGCAAGACTTCCTGCAAGCACGCTTTTATTAGCATATTTTATTGTAACAGCATTAGCTTCTTCAAACCTTTTCTGCTCTTTATTTTCTGCAATAAATGCTTTTACAACTCTAATACCGCTAAATGATTCCTGCAGCACACTTGTTAATATACCCATGCTTTCCTGACCTCTTGTGCTGTATCTTCTAAGCTTTCTACTAATTACACTTAATGGGTATATAAATATAGGATATAACACAATAGCAACAAGTGCCAGCTGCCAGTTCATATATATAATAACACCTATTAAACCTACCATAGTTACTACTGCACGCAGCATATTTATAATAGTAGGTATTGATGACTGCACTAAATTAATATCGTTTGTAATACGGCTCATTAATGCGCCTGTTGATTCTTCTGCATAATATTTTACAGGCAGATGTATCATTTTTTCAAATGTTTCATTTCTTAATTTTTCAATAACTTTATTGCCTATATAGCTCATAAGAAAATTCTGCAAAAATAGAAAACTGCTTTTAGCAACATATATAATCATAACAGCAACAGGCAGAATAAAAAGATACGTATAATTTTTTGCATCAAAAATATCATCTAATACATATTTTACAGCAACAGCTAATGCTCCGTTTGTAGATGCTGTAATAAGTGATGCAATTACTGCAATAACCAGAATAACTTTATATGGCTCAAAATATGACCACATTAATTTAAATATGCGTTTTATAGTATTACCCTCAAAAATTATTTATTATATTATTTATTATGGCAGTTTAAACATGTATTAAGTGATGCATGGTTGCCGTCTTTTGGCCATTCTTCATGGCATTGAAAACACCTGTCCCCGCAGCCGCCTTTTGATAACGAAAAATTATCCTGCTGCTTAACTGGCTCATGACACTTAACACAAGTTGTTAGTGATAAATGCGTAATATCACCAATAAGTTTTGGATGGCAGGTCATACAGTCCCCTGCACAGCCTGATACTGCCTCTTGATAATAACCAGAAATAAATATTATCAGGGAAGTAAAGAACAGGATAACGATTCCAGCATTAAACTTCCTTTTAATGTTGCTTTTAGCCATATACCATCCTTTTCTAATAATCCATTTGCAATATTGTTATTTATTTTATTTAGCAAACTTTTATTAAATTTGCCAAACTTTTTTTGTAAAGTATCTAAATTTATGCCCTTTTTCATTCTAAGTCCAAAAATAATATCTTCCATTAAAGCATCTTCTGCAGAAATTATTTCTATATTATCAATAAAATAAGGGTTATCTATATATTCTTTTATATTTTCTTTATGATTATACCTTTTTCTTTTATTTTCTTCAAGTAAAACCATAGAGTGAGCTGCTGCGCCTATACCAGTATATTCTTCCCCCTGCCAGTAAAGGCAGTTGTGTCTGCTGTGAAAACCTTCTTTTGCAAAATTTGATGTTTCATATTTTAAATACCTATAATCAGCACATATTTTTTCCACTTCTTCAAAAAGTGTATTATCTTCATCTACACCCTCTTTAAGATAACCAGTATCAGAGCTGTCATAAGAATATGCAGATATGTGGTGCGGGTTTATAGATATTATTTTTTTCAGCGTTTCTATACTTTTTTTATTATCAGTATATGGAATATCATAAATCATATCCATATTTAACTGCCTGCCTGTAGAAAGTATTTTTTCAGCTGCTGTTTCTGCCTTTTTGCTTGAATGTATACGCCCTAAAAGCTTTAATATTTCATCATCAAAGCTTTGAACACCAAGTGATAAGCGTGAAACAGGATATGATTTTATAACTGATAAAAAATTATCATCTACACTTTCAGGGTTTGCTTCAATAGTCCATTCAACCCCTTTATAATCAATTAATGATAATGTTTTATTAAGTAATTTATCTAAAAGATTAAAGGGCAGAAAAGAGGGCGTTCCGCCGCCAATATAGACAGTATCAAACACCTTATTATTTATTGCACTTATTTCTAAAAGTAAAGCATCAATATATTTTTCCTGCAGACTTATATCATTATTTTTTTCTGAATAGAAATTACAGTATGGACATAAACCTGCACAAAAAGGAATATGAATATATAAGCCGCGCATTACAGATTATTTTTATATAACGAATAAGCTGCAATAGATAAGCTTTGAGAAAATTCTCCATTTTTTATCATTTCTTTCAACTTATCTTCGCTTACAGTTAAAGGTTCAGTATCTTCAAATAAATCAAGCTTTTGGCAGCCTGTTAATGTGCAGTCAAGAGCAGCAAAAACGTAACATTTATTAGTCATAAATGCAGGGTTTGGGTCCATTATTCCAATCGGCACAATCTTTCCTGCAACAGCTCCTGTTTCTTCCTGCAATTCCCTTGCAGCTGCTTTTAATACATCTTCATCTTTATTTATGCTGCCGCCAGGAAATTCAAGAGTATCACTATTTGTGCCTGCCCTAAACTGACGAACAATTATAAATTTGCCATCACTTGTAACAGCCACAATCAATGCCCAGCTGCTCATATCCTGCACTGTAAAAACCATTGATTTATCAACCACTTTGTAATAATACTCTAAGTGCCTGATAGATAATATGTTATCACAGTATGCTTGTTCTTCTTTTATAAACTGCCAGTTTTTTTTCATATTTTATAATATAATGTTTCCGTTATTTGAGCCGGAAATAAGTTTAATATTAGAAGTAGCCTCAGTATATTTATTTTGTAAATCTTCAGGTACTTTTTCTATTTCATAAATTATTTTATCGTTTGTGATAAAACCTGTAAATTCATTTTCAAAAGGAAAACCAAAAGGTATTAATGCTACAGACATTCCGCCGTTTTCAGCAGGCACAAACTGTAATGAGCCAACATTTTTTACTCCTTTTTTTTCTTCATCATTTACTCCGATGATAAAATCACCGCTAACTAATTTACATAACCTGATTTCAGCCATTTATATCTCCTTAACTTTTAATAAAAACAGTGCTGTGCTGCAATAAATTTATTAAGAATATTTCTTCCTTCTTCTGTCAGCTGCACTTTTTCATTTACTATTTCTATTTTTTTCTCTGCTTTTAATTTATTCATAATATATGAAACTTTCATTACTTTCCAATTTAGTGAAGATGAAATATTTTCATTTATATTTTTTTCCAAGCAGTCTATTTTTGATGAGTTTAATATATCCATTATTATATATTCTTCAAGTCTTTTTTGCGATGTCAGGTTATCAAAATATTTTTTAAGTATGCCCATTTCTGGAGAAAATATAACAGATACAATAAATAATAAGCCTATAAACGAAACGATTGTTCCAGAAATAGACACCTCATTTGGCCAGGCAAGCCCAAACCCTGCAAGGCATGCAACAGATGATATAAAAACTGATACAAATGCAAGAGTAATAAGCCGTTTTGTATAAAAAAGCGCTGTGGCAGCAGGTCCTAATATAAACGCTGTAGTCATAAATATACCTGCTGTTTGAAACGATACAGAAACACTTAATGAGGTCATTATTAAAAGCAGAAAATCAATTGTGCTTTCTTTTTTTTCAATAGAGGCTGCATAAGTTTTATCTACACCGTCTATTTTAAACTCTTTGTAATATAATGTTACTAATATTATATTTATTATTAAAACAATAGATACTGCATATAAAGCATAAGAGCCAATATCTACACCGAAAACTCTTACTCTATTAAAATAAGTAAATGCAGTTTCCCCAAGATAAATAATAGATAAATCAAAATTTGATGACTGGTTAAAAGAAAAGTTTGATGCTGCTAATATTCCAAAACATAAAAAGGCAGATGAAATAATAATAGATAAGCCTTTCCCGCGAAATGAAGTTATTTGTTTTATCTTTTTTACAAGCATCATTGCAAGCCCTGCCGTTAATGAGCCTAGAATAATCACTAATGGGGAAGAAAGATATGACGTGAAAATAAGCGCAACAGCAATCCCAAGCATAGCAGAACGGTTTGTAGTATCTGCTGCATAGTAGTTTTTACGCATAACTAAAAATGCACCAGGAATAGAGCATGTTATGGCAGAAAGTATAATAACAACAACTATTTCAAATTCTATTGATAACATCATTATTTTTTCCTCCTAAGCCAGTGCCCAAGCAGTCCTTTATAAGGCGATAAAATAAGTGATAGAAAAAACATTGTAGAAAGAACTATTGTTATAGCAATGCCGGAAGATACTCTGCTTATACTGCCTGCTATAACAGAGCCAATACCGCCCCCTAATGCTCCTATAAAACCAGAAAGAATCATAATAGGAAAAAGCCTTCTGCTCCAAAGCCTTGCAGTAACGGAAGGGATTAGAAAAATTGATACGGCTAAAAATACACCCATTAATTTTACAGATAATGCTACAAGACAAATAACAAATATATTTATAAGATGAATATAAAATTTTGTATGAAAATGGGTTGTTTTTGCAATATCTAAATTAAATATAACTATGCGCATGCGTCTAAAAAATATCAGCAAAAGAAAAACTATTGAAATAGTAATAATTCTTAAAAAATAAAATTCTTCATTTGTAAGTGATGTTGTTTCTCCAAAAAGATATACATCAATACCAGAATCAAGTGCACCACCTGCCTGCTTGATGCTTGTAATAAGAGTAATTCCAACACCTAACAAAACAGCTGTCATAAGGCTTTGGATAATATGAGGATGCAGCCTGTTTGTTTTATAAAGGATATTAAGTATGGTAATCATAATTAATACACCTAAAATGGAGCCTACAAATGAATAAATATGCTTATCAACCTGGCTGAATACATAAGGGTTTACAGAAAAACCAAGACTTGTAAGCAGAAATAAAAGCAGTGTGCCTACAAATGAACCTGCTGCTAAAGCGTTTATTTCTATACTTCTTCTTTGGTATGAAATAAATACACCAAGCATGCCGGCACTAAGCCCTAAAAATACAGAGCTTTTAAGCATTGTTTGGAAGATAAATGAGTTACTTATTTCAAACATTTCTTTCTTCCATATATAATCTAATATTTTTAATCATACCGGCAGACATACCGTAAGTTTTTTCAAAATTTTCTTCTGTTAATACATCTTCTGTAGCACCGCTTGCAATAAGACGTACATTTAAAAGCGAAACCATATCAAAATACCGTGGAATAGTTACAAAATCATGGTGAGATACAATAACAGTTTTCTTTTTATGCCTTAATTCCTGCAATACATCTATAATTATGTTAATACTTTCTTCATCTGCTGCAACCATAGGCTCATCCATTATATATATACCTGCATCCTGAACAAGAGCCCTGGCAATTAATGCCCTGTGTTTTTCACCGCGGGATAAATCGCATATATTTTTTTTGCTGATAGTATCAAGCCCAACTCTTTCAAGCGCTTCTTTTGCAGTTACTTTATCTTTACTTTTTGGTGCGCCTAGTCTTCTTAACCTGTTATATGAGCCCATAAGTACAAGTTCATATACATTTATAGGAAAATCCCAGTTTACAAAATTTCTTGCAGGCACATAGGCTATATCATTTTTTACAGCATGAGTAGGCCGTGAAAAAATATACACATTACCAGCTGATGGTTTATTTATTCCTGCAATAGTTTTAATAAGTGTAGTTTTACCTGAGTTATTAGGACCTATTACAGCCATAAGTACACCACTTGGTATTTCTAAATTAATATTAAAAAGTGTTGGTCTGCCGTTATATTCAACAGTTAAGTTTTCTATTTTTACGGCTACATTTAACTGTGCTAAATGTTCTTTTGATGAATAAGTTCTAAGCATACTTTTCTCGTTATTATATTTATTTTGATGACAGAGCTTTTACTATTGTATCAACATTATGATGCATCATTGTTTTATAATCATTATTATACCCAAGGGTATCTGAATAAAGTGTGCCGCCAATCTTAACAAAATGGCCTCTTGCTTTTAAAGTTGACTGTAAAAGCCTTATATTTTTATCAGGCAGTGTTGCCTCTAAAAAAAGCGTTGTAACATTATTTTCTATTAAAACATCTGCCAGATTATTAATATCTGCAGATGATATTTCACCAGATGTGCTTACTCCCTGCAAATAATATGTTTTAAAGCCATAAGCTCTGCCAAAATATGCAAACCCGTCATGTTCTGTTACTATAACACGGTTGTTTGCAGGTATTTTTTTTATCTGCTCTTTTATATATTTATCAAGGTTATCTAAAATATATAAAAGTATTTCTTCGTTTTGGAAATATACCTGTTCATTAACTTTATTCATACCTGCTAAATTATCAGCAATAAAATGTGCAGCAATTTTCCAAAGTTTTGGGTCATGCCAGAAATGCGGATTAACTACATCTTCATTATTTTGATTTTTATCATATATAAGTTTATCTTTTGGCAGGCAGTCCATAATAGATACAGCAGGAGTAATATTGCCTATTTTACTTAATGCCCATTCCAGCCTACCCTCTAAACTGCCACCGTTATATATTATAAGTGATGAATCTGTGATACGTATAATATCTCTTTCTGTTGCAGTATAAAAGTGAGGGTCATTACCTTTTCTCATAGCTGTATTTGTTTCAATAAAATTACCGCCAATAGATTTAACTAAATCATCTATTATTTCATTGGAACTCATAATAACAGACTTATCCTGGCTTTTAAAAGTTTTTGGCTGGCATGAAACAACCATAAAACTAATAAGTAATATACTAATAATTAAATATATTTTTTTCATTATTTTAAATTATTCCGTCTTCTTTTAATATTTTAGCAAATTCTTCAAGTAAAGTATCTTCATCAACCTTTTTTACAATACTGCCTTTTTTAAAGATAAGCCCCTGACCTTTGCCGCCAGCAATACCGTAATCTGCCTCTCTTGCTTCCCCTGGTCCATTTACAGCGCAGCCCATAACAGCAACAGTTACAATAGATTTTGAAACCTGTAACATATCTTCTACCTTGTTTGCTAAATCAATCAGGTTAATAGCAGTTCTGCCGCATGTTGGGCATGATATAATTTCAGGGCCTTTTCTTCTTAAATCAAGAGCAGAAACTATCTGCCAGCCTGTTTTTATTTCATCAAGTGGCTCACCTGTTAATGAAACCCTTAATGTGTCCCCTATACCTGATGCAAGCACTGCACCTATCCCAACAGCAGATTTTATTGTACCTGAAAATAATGTGCCTGCCTCAGTTACACCAACATGTAATGGCGAATTATCTTGATTTGCAAAAAGCTGATATGCCTTAATTGTCATAGGCACAGAGCTTGATTTTAATGATACTTTAAAATTATCAAAATTTAAATCATATAAATATCTAATATTTCTAAGTGCAGATTCTACAATAGATGATGCTGTTACCCCTTGTTTTTCTAAAATATCTTTTTCAAGAGAGCCCGAATTTATACCAACCCTTATAGCAGCACCTGCTGATTTTACTGCATCTGTAACGATTTTAAGCCTTTCAAACCCACCAAGATTACCAGGGTTAATACGTATGCAGTCTGCCCCTGATTCAACAGATTTAACTGCCAGCTTATAATCAAAATGGATATCTGCAATTAATGGTATATGTATTTTATCTTTTATATGTTTCAAAGCATAAGCTGCATTTTCATCAGGCACAGCGCAGCGTATTATTTCACAGCCTGCCCGTTCCAGCTCTAATATTTGGTTAACTGTGGCTTCCACATCTCTTGTATCTGTATTTGTCATAGACTGTATTAAAACAGGGTTACCCCCGCCAATTAATGCACTACCAACTTTTATTACACGGCTTTTCATTTACTAACCTTTATTTATTTATATAATTTTTATACTTTACCATAAATATATTAGTAAAATCAACTTATTTTAATTTTAATTAAAAAATTACATACTTACTCAAAAATATTATTATTTTATACTTTTTCGGACATTACGGACACAACCTTTTTTAATAAGCATATTATAACCTTGTAAATAATATTAAGGAGCAATAATATGACAAATATAAATGATTTAATCGCACGTATCCGTATAAAAATAAATGATACATCATCTTTTGAATTTCAAGACAGCGAACTTCTTTCATATATTAACGAAGGGATTTCTATGCTTGAAATCATACTTTTATCTAACAAGGCAGTGTTTAATATTTCAATGATTTCTTCTGCGGCAACTATTTGCCCTGTGCCTGATGATATGCTTGAAATTTATAAAGTACTGCACAATAAAAAAGAAGTGCTGTTTAAAAATATAGATGATTTAACTTATGGTTATTATATTATCAATAATAATATTATACTGCCATGTACAAATACAGAAATATATTATATTAAAGAATTTGAAAGATATAATCTAAATGATAACATTACACTTCCACATATTTACATAGATTATCTTTATAATTTTTCAGTTATAAAAGCATTATCAAGGCTTGAATATAATATGGAAAATGAAAAAAATGAGCTTATGCAGCTTTCCACAATGATAGTCCAGACTGCTTTAAATAAAAAAAGCATTTATCAGTTAAAAAGATATAATGGTTTTAGCTTATGAAAAAATCTTCACACCATTCAAAAAACAGCACAGCTAAATTATATATGCCGATAGGTGGAATGTGTAATACTATAAGCGGCGAATATATAAAAGATAATCAGGCTTCAAGTATATCAGGAGTTATTTATAACGAAGAAAACAATACATTTCAAGGCTCGCCAGTTTATGAAATTGTACCATCATTTTCAGGCAGAAAGTTTGAAAGGCTTTTTAATGTGGAATATAATGGTAAAAATGCACTTTTTGGCACATATTCTGGCGGTATAGCAAATATTACTGATAATAAAGACTATGCAGTAGAAAGTAATATTACGCCAACTGATATAATATATAATCAGGACGGTTTATATATTTCATCATCTACAAATGTTTATCATTTAAATAACAGCGGAGAAATAAGTAAGATTACATTTTCCTTTACACCATACATGTGGCAGCGTATATCTACACGCTTAAGTACACATACTCTTGCAAACTCTGTGTTTTATTATGGTAATAAAATTTATTTCAGTGATAATCGGGGTACAGGTTATATGAGCCCTGACGGAAAAGAAGTAAAAATATTAAATCCAAATTTAAAACTGCTTGAATTTCATATATGCGGCTCTACTCTTTTTGCAGTAGATTTTTATGATATATATACTATTTCTGGCGATGAAATATCACTTTATTTAAATATTGCATATCTTGGGTTAAGGGTAAAAATAAGCGCAGTTTTAGGATATAAACTGCTTATATTAAATTATGAAACAAAATATGAAATAATTGAAATAAATACATTAAATCAAGCTGTTACAAGATACCCTGTATCAACACTTAAAGGCTTAGGCACTTACGGAGAAAAACATCTTCGTGTAGTTAATAACCAAATATATATGCTTATAAATGAAACTGATGAAACTTTTTCAAGTATTAAATCATCACTTTATAAGCTAAGATTCAGCGTAAACCAGTATTTAGTTGATTCTGTATTATTTTTAAATTTTACATCTAATAACTGTCTGCTTGATATATTTTATATTGGTTCAAAATTATTCTGCTATTATACTTTATATAACAGTGCATCTAATAATGTGCAGTTTATGGAGCTTTATGAATACAATAACGGAAACCTGGTGTATTTAAATTTTTCAAATAAACCAGCAAACATAACATCTGCAATACAAATAGCAGTAAATGGTAACAGAGTATATGCATCAAACACTTATGGTATATATTATATAGATATACTGCCCTCAGATGAAAATATACCTTGTCTTTTAGTTCAAAACGGCAGGCTTATAGTTCCGCAGGGTTCAAGTCTTTATTTTAGTGGTGCAGGTGATTTTTTTAACTGGTCATGGAATACAGACAGCGACGCTTTATTTATAGAAATAGGTTATAAAGAAGGTGGAAAAATAATATATGCAGCCCTTGTGCTTGATAGTATTATTGTTTTTAAAGATAACGGCAGTATTTACAGGCTGTCAGGCAGTTATCCATACTGGACTGTTTCAAAATTAGGTGAAATAGATAAGCTGACTACAAGAGCAATAGTTTATGGCTCAGAAATAATTTTTGGTTCATTATGTGCCGTTAAAAAAATAGGCGTTACAGAATATTATGGCGATTTTTTCTTATCAGATTATCAACAAAATCTGCATGATAAAAATATGCAGGATGTAAGCCTAAGTTTAGAAAGAAACACTATTGTTTTTATTAATGATGAATATATTTTTGAATATAATAATATATTAAAAGGCTTTTCTATATACCAAAATAATACAGACAAACTTATTCAGATAATAGAAATATATAATAGTGATAATACATATTCAAGCTATGGTTTAGGGGAAAATGGTCTGCTTTATAAGGCAGATAAAAATAAATTAAATGATATAAATGTAAAATATAAAGAAATAAAATCAAATCAGAATATTTTAGTAAAAGCCATAACTATTTATACAAAAGAATTACTACAGGATGAAACATTTACCTTAAACTTAGGAGAATACAGTAATAATTTTATATTAAAGGCAGGTAAAACGTATCATAAATATTTTATTACAAAACGTCTAAATAAATTACAGGCAGAAATAAGCCATAATGGCAGATTTTTTATAGATAATATTTTTATAGAATACTCCACTATTGGAGAATAATTAAACGGAGGAAATAAAATGAGTTTTTGGGAAGGATTTAATAAACTTCTCTTTGGAGAAAACAAAGCAAGCACAAAACAGCAGGAACAATATGATAAGGTTGCTGATTATGACAGCAGAATGGAAGATTTTGAAAATTTAAGCGGTTCTGCAATAAATGAAATGGCAAACCGTGGAATAATCAACTCATCTGTTACAGCAAAAGCCTTAGGCAGCGCTGCAGCAGAGGCAGAAAGTAACTACTGGGATGACCAAATGAAATTATTAGGTTACAGTTACGGCACAGATAAAAAAGGTATTGCAGAAGATTTATCATCAACTTTTTCAAAAAGCTTTATTAAAAGCTTATTTTAAATATTTATAAAAGTGTCCGCCCTGCCATACACTGCAGAGCGGACTTAGCAAATATTAATGTTAGATACCTTATGGGAAAAGATACCTAAT
>DXAQ01000125.1 GCA_019116905.1 Candidatus Mucispirillum faecigallinarum
TTGAAAAACCAGAATTAGAGCCTATTCCTAATAACTGGAGCCCTGGTGGTTATCTTTCAACAACAACTGTTCCAAAAGACCCTTGGGGTAATGATTATATTTATAGAAGCCCTACAGAAGATGAAAATAGAGAATATGAAATCATCACTTATGGTGCAGACGGACAGGAAGGCGGCGAAAACTATAACGCTGATATTGCATCATATACTATAGGACAGTAACTTTTTAAAAATAATTATAACGGGGAAAGGTATACTTTCCCCCTTGTTTTTGGCATATTAGAAAATGAAGTATAAAAAAGCATTTACTTTAATGGAAATAATGATAGTTATGCTTATTATAGGTATAGGGCTTATGAGCTTGACCCCTAAATTTACATCAAAAAGCGTTGGGATAGACCCGCAGCTTGATTACCTTGATAAGCTGATTAAAGCTGAATGGGAGCGCTCCATAGAACTTGGTCAGCCTATTGTAATGACAGGCTTTAAAGGCAGTGCAAATATACTAAACCATGATAAAGAAACAAAAACTATTCCTGATATTAAAGAAGTAGTAGATGCTGTAATAAACCGTTACCAGACTCAGGGTAATGAATATGCTATCAGGGTTTATCCTGATGGAATGTGTGATTATTTTGAATTAACTCTTGATGATGGCAGAGTTATAGAATCTATCCCTCTGCTTATGACTACAAGATATAAAAATGCTGAGGAATAATGCATAAAAATAAAATGAAAAAAGGGTTTACCCTTTTAGAAGTAATGATAGCTTTAGCAGTATTAAGCATCAGTATGCTTGGGATTTATTCTCTGCAAAATATGTCCCTTAAAACACTTATTTCTGCAAAAGAAAAAATGTTTGTTATAGAAAGAGGTTATGATAGAATAAGCCGCCAGATAAATTTTCCTAATAAAGCTTATGAAGAAGTAGAAGACTATAACGGTACACTTGTATATTATTCCTTTTTAAAAGAATCATCAGATGTGCCTATGGTTCAAAAAATAACAATGACAGTTTCTACTGCTAATGCCAGCACGAAGTTTGTATATTATGAAAAGGCAGCAGGCAGCACAGGGTTTGGAATGTAATGAAAAAAGGTTTTACATTATTAGAACTGCTTATTGCTACAGCTATTTCATCTATAGTGGCGCTTGGGGTATTTTCCATATTTTCATCTATTGCAAATATGCGCGACGGCTCTATTATCCAAAGCAGAAATATTATTTTACAGGAAGCGCTTACAAGACTTTTAAACAGAGATGCACGTATGATGATTGGCAACTCTATAAGCCTTGATAAAGCAGGACAGGTTTACAGATTAAAATTTTCTACACAAAACAGTATGCGTTTTAATAAAGCACTGCCTGTTGATGTTACTTATTATATAGATGATGAAAATTATCTTGTAAGAAAAGAAGAAAATAACGATACGGCATTTAGTATGGAAATGCGAATTATACCTAATGTAACAGAATTTTCTGCCTCATTTTATGACGGCACAGAGTATAAAGAAGATGCTGTATCAAATGCAAAAATGATGAATATTACATTAAAAATTAATGAGCAGCAGATAGTTATACCAGTTGCCAGAACTATGGATAACACATAAATGAATAATAATATGAAACAAGGCTCTATATTAGTTACAGTTCTTATAATCATAGCAGCATGCACTACACTTGTATTATTTATTCATGAAAAAACAATGACAGCTTTTGGCTCAGTAATAACTTTGCAAAATGATTATCAAGGTGCAATATATGCCATGACTGCTGTGGAGGCTCTTGAAATGGCTTTCCAGTATGATGAAGAAAATTACGACAGTGAGCAGGACGTATGGGCACAAATACCAACAATTCCTCTTGATAATGGGTTTATGACTGTATATATTAAACCACTAAATGCAAAAGTGCCGCTTGCTGGGCTTGTATCAAATGATGAAAAATTAAGGGAAAGAACTGAAACTGCTGTTTCTCAACTTTTAAGCGAGCTTAACTTAACTGAACCTGATATTGAAGAATTAAAAACATGGGTAGGCTCATCAGACCCAACAGGAGAAAGGTTTGATGAAAACAGCGCCCCATACAGTGCAAAATCATCACAGTTACAGACTTTGGCAGAGCTTGCATTTATAGAATCGTTTAAAAATGAATATAAAAAACTTACGCCTTATGTTTCAATTGCAGGTGATAATAATAAAATTAACTTAAATCTGGCATCTGCTGAAGTAATAAAATCATACGTGCCGGAACTTGAGCCTTATGTAGAAGATATTATTTCTACAAGAGAAGCAGAGCCGTTAAAAAACGTTTCTGCACTTTATGAAATTATGGGCGCTGCTATGCAGGACGAATATAGTAAAATTTTACCATACATTGATGTAAAATCTTCTTTATTTTATATTAAACTTGAATTAAATATAGGAGATGAAAATCTTTACTATCATTTGCTTGTGCAAAGAAACGGCTCAAGCGTTACCCCTGTTAAATATATTGAAGGGAATAATATTGATTACTTTTAATTTTGGAGAATAAGATTGAGCACCGCTGAAAATAACTACTATTTAAAAGACGGTTTACTTTATAAACTTACAGGCTCTACAATGTATAGAGTAAGCAGTGAAGATGTATTGCAGGACAGCACAAAAACTGCCCTGCTTATAGATGATGCATACTTTTTCTATGTAGGTATGGAAAATATCTCTACAAGTGCTAAAAAACTGCATGCAGTTGCATCAAACTATTTAAATATTATCTTTCCTGCTGATATGGTAAAAGAGTTTGGTGTTTTCCAGCACTCTGGTAAAACAATAATATATATTATAAACCCTGCTCTTTCTGATATTATTGCAGAAAATATTGAAATTTTTACTGGTTTTAAAAAAATATCTACTCCATTTTTAGAAGAATGTATTAAATATAATGAGTTTATCTTTTCTGACGGCTCTAAAAAATATAAGCTTTCTGAAAATATGGTTTCTATTACAGAAGATGATGAATCTGATTTTATTACTGCAAAAGATTATTTTGATAATATGCAGGCTGTAAAATATTCTATTACACTTCCTGGTGTATTAAGAAAATCTGCAATGAAACTGCCGATTGCTGCCCCTGCTGCACTGCTTGCTTTAGTATATATCGTATTAATTATAAGCAGTGTAAGCGAAATATTTGCATACAATAAGGTTAATACATATTATGAGGAAGCACTTGATAAGGTGTATAAAAACCTTGGTGTTGCATCATCAAAAGACCCTTACGGCTCACTTGTGCAGCAGTCTAAATCAGTTACAGCATCAGGTGGCAGTGAACGAATATTAAGTATTTTAAATAACTTAAATGATGCTGGTATTGACGGCATTATATTTGACAACATAAATATACGCGATGATGATATAAGAATATCAGGTACAGCCTCCTCTTTTGCTCAGGTTGATGAAATTAAAAAAATAATGGAAAATAAAACACAAAATGCAATAAATGTAGATGATACAAAAAAAACAAAAGACGGTATATCCTTTACAATGAAATATACTAAAGCTCAAAGGTAATATATGGAAAAATTAAAAGAAATTTTTCAAAAATTAAAAAATACTGAAATAAAATTTAAAAAGCCAGATTTTAATGCAGTAAAAGAAAAAATTGCTGCAAAAGAAACTGTTACTTTTAAAAATAAAAAAATCAACCTGCAGAGTTTAAAAAATCTATCTTTGCAGGATATAAGAAATTTTGATTACCGCAGTTTTTATACAAGATATAAACAGCAGATTTTAACAGCTTTTGTTGCAGTAATGGGTATATTTTTTCTATTTTACTGGACAGATGCTTTTCTTTCTTCCCAAATTAATAATGCAAAAACAAGGGCAGATAATACATACAGCAAGCTTGAAAAAGTAGCAAATATGGCAGGTCAGATACAGTTTGCCAAAAAATCAGGCATAAATGCAATGACAAAAACTCTGCTTGTTTATATTCAGGATACAGGTGCTGCACTTGGTATTTCTGATAAAATAGTAAACCTAAGACCTGTAAGCGCATCAAAAGGTATTGAGCACGTTACTTTAAGGCTTGAAAACTTATATTATGATGAATTTATAAAATTTATTGCAGATATTGAAAAATATGATAATTTAAGCATTAAAGTTATCAACTTTAATAAAAGATATGATAACCCTAAAATGATTGATTCATCTATTGAAATAGTAAAAGTATAAAGGTTAATACATGAATAAAAAACGGATAATTTTTTCTATAATTGCATTTTTATGCGCATTAATAGTAACGCTTATTGTAACATTCCCATTAAGTGCTGTTGCATCAAAAATAATAGCAGATACTGTTGAAAAAAATAAAATAGATATGCGTTATGATAATATAAATATAACATTTTTTGGAGCTGACGCATCTAATATTCAAACAGGTCCATTAACAATAAAAAGTATAAAGCTTGATTATAACCCAATAGGGCTGCTTTTTAAAAGAGTTGCATTTGATGTTCAGTCCCCTGCATTTATGGTTACAGGTAAACTTTCAGGCAGTGATTTAACTGCTGATATTAAAGCATCTGTTGCAGGTATTGCACAAATTGCAGGTATGACAGGCAGCGGCAGTGTAAGCGGAAAAATACAATATAATCTTAATGATGAAAAAGGTTCTATTAACTTATCAAGCCCTAATAAAGTAACATTTAACCACCCATTAATGCCTGTTGCAGTTGATTCACTTCAAGGCCAGGCAGATATTAATAAAAATAAATTAACTATAAAAAATCTATCTGCAAAGGGTGCAAACTCGTTAAATGTAACTGGCTATATAGATTTAAATAAGCAGAAAATAGATACATCAGTATTAAATATAAATGGCGAAGCATCTATGGGCAACTATCCTTTAAAATTTTCACTTACAGGCCCTGCACGTGCTCCAAAATTTTCTTTAAAATAAAGAGGTATAATATGGTTAGTGTAAAAAATAAGCTTGTATTAATAACTGGAGCAACTTCCGGCATAGGTAAAGCATGTGCAGAAATATATGCACAAAATGGCGCAAATCTTGTAATCACTGGCAGACGTGATGACAGACTTGCAAAAATCCAAAAAGATTTGGAAGATAAATATAATGTTAAAGTTACACCATACTGCTTTGATGTAAGAGACAGAGAGGCAGTTGAAATGTTTGGCGAAGAATTAAAAAATAAAAATTTAACACCTTATATTTTCATAAATAATGCAGGTCTTGCAAAAGGCGTTTCTCCTATTCAGGAAGGTAATATAAATGACTGGGAAGATATGATAGATACAAATATAAAAGGCTTTTTATATATGGCTAGAATCGTTCTTCCATTAATGGTAGAAAAAAATACAGGTTCAGTAATTAATCTTGGCAGTATTGCTGGCAGTCAGGTATATCCTGGAGGAAATGTTTATAATGCTACAAAACATGCAGTAAGGGCATTAAATCAGGCAATGAATATGGATTTACTGAAAACGAATATAAGAATATCTTCTATTGAGCCAGGTGCTGTTGAAACTGAATTTTCACTTGTACGTTTCGATGGCGATAAAGAAAAGGCAGATAACGTATATAAAGGTTTCCAGCCGCTTACTGGTGCAGATATTGCTTATATAATTTATTTTATGACTACACTGCCTGAACATATAAATATACATAATTTAATGGTAACACCAACAGCCCAAAGGTCTGCAACACTTTTTAACAGACAGTAATTTTTTAAATAAATATATAAAAATCAAGGCAAAGATATTTAAAAGTCTTTGCCTTTTTATTTGTTTAAAAAATAATAAATAAAAAGGCAGTTATTTATTAACTATTATCATATTTCTATGCCAAATAGCTTATAAAATCTTTTTAAAATTACTTCAATGTAATTTCATAACCGCACATATCCAAAATAAATTCCTAGATGCTTACTAAAACATACTTCCTGTATTTTTATGCTTTTTATACATTTTCTATTTAAAGTATCTGCACTTATAAATTCCATTCGTTTTGGTCAAACAAAAATCTATAAACAATTACAAAAAACAGTTATTATGAAATACAACTGCAAAGCGATTAATACAACAAGATATTCTTATTAATATGCATATAAAATGTAATATAATTAAAATAATATTAACTAAAATATTATAAAATGCCTAGCATGTATGCCACAGGCTACTATTAATTAAGAGTGCAGGCAAAAAGTATACATATACTGACTTAAATATTAAAGCTTGGAACAAACATTTTTTTCAAGAACTATCTTTGCCCAAAGCAGAAGAAAAAAAGCAGCTTTAAAAATTTTTAATGATAGTTTAATAATATTTTTCACTTATTACATAAGCTGTATATAACTAATACTTTTATTAATTTTAATATTTTACATATCATACTAAGCAGCTATGATTTAATTTTCAGGGACAAAAAGACACCTGCTAAAAAATATTTTTAGCAAAAAAATAAGCGAACGAAACCATACTTATTATTTATTAAAAATAATAAGCGAAAGTTAAAAGAAAAGTGCAGCATATTATAGACTGCCTTATATAAAATAAGGCAGTTATATATATTCAAAAGGGGGAAAATAGCCCCTTAAAAAAAAGCCTTATTACATTTTAATTAAGCCTTTTTTCTCCAGCTCACTTTTACATTCTGTGCAGTATCTGGCAAATGGAACATACTCCAGCCTGCGAGGACTAATTTCTTCCTCACATTCTATACATACGCCGTATGTATCATTTTCAATACGCTGTAAAGCCTGATCAACAAGTCTTAGTTTAAGAGCATCTGTTTCCACTCTGCCAAGCATAATATTCTTATTGTAAAGATTATATGCTTCATCTGCTGTATCCTGAATACCGTCAGAACCAAGCTCTAATGCTTCATTATACTTACTGTTTAAAGCCTCTATAAGCTCTTTTTTCATAGCAAGTAATTTTTCGCGGAAGTGCTCCTTAGTCGCCTTATCCATCTTACGCTCCTACTTGTGATAGGGGTGGCCTGTAATGATTGTTACCGCCCTGTATATCTGCTCTGCCATAACCATAAGACTTAACTTATATGAAAATGTCATATCAGAAAGAGAGATTACTTCACTTGCTGCCATACGCGCCTGCTTTGACAGCCCCGTTGCCTCACCTATTACAAAAGTTATATTTTTTGAAAGGCTGCGTTTAGTATCAAACCATTCTGCAAACCCTTCGCTTGTAAACTTTCTGCCGCCTGCATCCATAGCAATAAATATTTCAGAAGCAGCCTGCTGTTTACTTAATTTTTCAAAATATCTGCCGCCCTCCCCCAATTCTGCTATTTCAAACTTAAAATATGGGGAAAGCCGTTTTTGGTATTCACTGATAAAATCTAATATAATCTTATCTTTCACCCTGCCTTCTACTGCAAGCCTGACTACCATACTTATTACCTGCTGAAAAGCTGATAAAGTATAACAGCACAACTCATAGACGCATTAAGTGAATCAATATCTGAAGCCATACCAATTTTTAATTTATAATCAGCCCGTTCAAGGATACTTTCTCTTATACCCCTGCCCTCTGAACCTATTATAACACCAAGTGGAAATTTTACAAGACTTGATGTTGATTTTAAATTAATATCTCCATTTATATCTGCTGCTGCAATAGAAAAACCTTTGCTTTTAAATTCATCTACTGCCTGCCCAAGATTTACTACTTCGCATATTTCTGTATAAAATAATGCCCCAGCACTTGCTTTATATACAGCAGCGCTGACACGTGCCTGGTCATGACGAGGAACTACAATATGCCTTATACCAAAACAGTGGCACGCTCTTATTATTGCACCAAAGTTATGAGGGTCTTGTATCTTATCAAGAAATACTACACCTTGAATAGATGATGATTTTTTAAGAATATCTTTTAATTCTGTATATTCAAAATCATCAATTTCACATACAACCCCTTGAGTTTCAGTGCCGTATTTTTCTTCAAACGCACGTCTGCCAAGCACTTCAAAAGGTACATTTATATTATCAAAATGAATACTTGCCCCCTGCCTGACAATAATCTTCTTTGCCTTACCGCTTTTTTTTGCCTCTATTACAGGGTTTCTGCCAGATATAATCAATTAAGCACCCATTTCTTTTATTATATTTTCTGCCACTGTTTCAGGGCTTAAACCAAGCATATCATATACTTCATCAGACTGGCCGGACATTGGAAACTCATTTACTCCAAAATATGCTGCATCAATCATAACTTTTTTACTTAATGCCATATTAGCTATTGTGGAATATAAGCCTGTTAATGATATATGGTCTTCGTATGTAAATATTTTTTTATAACCTGCTATTTTATTAAATGCATCATCTGTTAAATATGCAGGGCTTGCAGCATTAATAACTGCAAAATCATATCCTTTTTCTTTTAATATTTCATGGACTTTCACTGCCCTAAATAAAGTTGAGCCGTATGCAACAATCGCCCCTTTACTTCCCTGCCTGATAATATCTATATCGCCATAATTAAAAGTATATTTATCATCATAGAAAACAGAGCCGTCCTCTTTTGTAATAACTGGTATTTTAGACCTGCCCATAGCCACATGAATATTTCCGCTTTCTTTTGCTGCATACCTGATAACTGCATCTACCTGATTAGGGTCTGCAGGAGCAATCACTTTAAAGCCAAAAATATTTCTTAAAAGACCTATATAATCTATACACATGTGAGTTTTGCCGTCTTCACCAACATCTATACCCACGTGAGTAGTAACAACTTTTAAATTCGCTGAGTTTATTTCATTTAAACGCTGCTGGTTATATACTTCATCTACACCAAACATACCAAAATCTGCAAAAAAGCTGATAACACCGTTAACTGATGCAGCCCCTGCACATACTGCAGTGTGGTGTTCAGATATTCCACATTGGAAAAAGTTTTCTGGGAAGTTTTTCTCAACACCATTAGTTTTAACTGAACCAGCTAAGTCGCAGTCAAAAACTACAACATCAGTATTGCCAGCCTGTTTATTGAGTTTTACTAAATCTAAAAGTGCAGCACCAAATGCACTTCTATTATCAGTTTTCACATCCGGCTGATATATTATCCTTTCACCCTGATTAATATTTATTTTAGGGTTTTCTGCTTTTATATGAGGTGCTGCCCACATAAAGCCTTTACGCATTTCTCTATATTTTTCTAGTGCTGGCTCTAATTTAAGCTCTTTCATAGCTTCATAATACTGTTCTTCTGATAATGGTGCCCCGTGGAAACCTGCTTTATGCTCCATAAATGATACGCCGCTTCCCATTGCTGTTTCTGCTATGATACATACTGGTTTACTGCATGATTTAGCTTTTAATAAAGCAGCTGCAATATCTTTAAAATTATGGCCGTCTATTTGGATAACTTCCCAGCCGTCTGATTTATAGCTTGCTGCAATATTCATAGAAGGCATAACTTTTGAAATATCTCCAGATATCTGTAAAGTATTATAATCAACAATTACTGTAATATTTGAAAGGTTATATTTAGCAGCAAAACGCCTTGCCTCAGTAATCTGCCCCTTTTCATGCTCGCCGTCGCCCATAAATACATATACATCAAACTCATTGCCGCATACTCTGCCTGCAACAGCTGCACCGCATGCAGCAGATAAACCCTGACCAAGATTGCCGGTAGTCCATTCAACACCAGGAATTGAGCGCTCTATATGCCCCTCATACATACTGCCAGCCTTTCTAAAATATGCAATATATTCATCCTGCGGTAAAATCCCTTTACGTGCAAGGCATGAATAAACAGCCGGAGAAATATGGCCGTGTGAAATAAAAATTCTATCTCTATTTAAATCATGAAGATTATTTTTACTGATATTTGCAACATTATAAACTGTTAATAAAGCATCAATAGTAGACATAGAGCCGCCAGGATGCCCGCTTGCTGCAAGTGTAGTCATTGTAAGAATATCGCCTCTGCATAATACAGCGTCCTGCTGTAATTTGCTGTAATCAAGTTCTGCGATTTTGTTTGAAAAACTTTGAAAGTCCATAATCCTAATCCTTCATACTGTAATACAGTTACTTAAAACATAACTACTTGAAATGGAAGATAACTATATATTGCTTATATGTCAATAAAAAAAGATAGTTTTTTTCAATTTATTTTTTTCATTTGACTTTATTTTAAAAATATGTTATAATTTTTATTTATAAGGAAAAAGATTATGAATTTATATCCACAATATGCATTTTCTTTAAAACTTTCTTTTGACAGGTTTTTTATTAAACCGCCACTTTTCACAGCTGATTAATCAGCCCAATATTTTTCTATATTTTTTCAATTTTAATTAATAAAATTATACATAAAATGCGTAAATATAAGCGTATTTTATACTTTTTAGCGTGATAATATGAATAATAAAAAATATGATATTACTATATCAAATGAAACAGGGCTTTTTTACAGATTTGCCCTGCCAAATATATTAAGTTTCGTATTAATGTCATCAGCAGGAATAGTTGATGGCATATTTATTGGTAAATATGCAGGAGAAATCTCTCTTGCAGCCGTAAATATATCATACCCAGTTTTTAGTTTTATCTGGGGGCTTGCAATGATGATTATGGTAGGCGGCGCTGTTGCAGCAGGTAAATATTTAGGTGAAAAAAATATTGATAAAGCATGCCAGATATTTACAAAATCTATTTTTGCAGTTGCTTTTATTACTATCATTATTTCTTTATTAATATTTTTATTTAATGAAAAAATAATTATGATAATTGGGGGCAGTGAAAAAACTCTGCCCATATCTTCAGAATATATAAAACTTATTCTGCCCTTTGTAATATTTAACACGTTAGGTTACGGGTTATCAATATTTGCCCGTGTTGACGGTTTCCCATTTACTGCATCATTTGCCTTAGTAACAGGTGCTTTAATAAATATTGTGCTTGATGCCTTATTTATTGCCGTATTTAATATGGGAGTAAAAGGTGCAGCTTACGCCACAGGTATATCTTTTATTTCAGGGTTTCTTATAATGGCAGTCCATTTTGCAAAACATAAAGGAAATTTAAAATTTTCATTTAACTTTAATAATATGTATGAACTTTTTAAAGCCAGCTTAAACGGATTATCAGAATTTTTAAATGAAATATCTGTCGGTATTACTATGGCTTTATTTAATGTAGTAATGATGAAATACGCAAAAGAAGAAGGGGTTGCTGCATTTACTGCCATTAATTATATTTTATGGCTTGGTGATATGGTAAACTATGCAGCAGCAGACTCTTTAAACCCTCTTATTTCTACAAACTATGGGGCAGGCAAATTTAACCGTATTAAAAAATTCTTAAAAGCTGGTATTATTTTTACAATCTGCAACGGCATATTTATATTTTTACTCCTTAGCTTTGCAGGTCCATTTCTAACATCGCTTTTTATTAATAACAGTTCATCTAATGCATTTACCATATCTATTGAATTTATGAGCATAATTAAATGGGCGTTTTTATTAAGCGGTATTAATATGGTTTTTTCTTCATACTTTACTGCAATGCTGCGCCCAAAAGAATCTGCCATTATTGCTATGCTGCGCTCTTTAATTATGCCATGCACTATGCTTTTACTTCTGCCTTTATATTTTGGCAAAACAGGTATTTATTCAGCAGTGCCGCTAAGTGAACTGGTAACTTTCTTAGCAGCTATAACGCTTTTTATTTACACTAAAAAATTCTTATTAAAAAGGTGATAATATGAAATACAATAAATTAGAAATAGTTTCAGGAAATATATATAAAACTTTCTTTAAATTTACTCTGCCTAATATGGCTGGACTTATTGCCATGAGCTCTGTTGCTCTTGTTGACGGCTATTTTGTAAGCAACTATGTCAGCAGTGTTGCTCTTGCTGCTGTAAATATTATTATCCCACTTATAACAATAATATTTGGTATATCTATTATGCTTACAATAGGTGCTGCTGTGCTTATAGGCACATATCTTGGGGAAGGTAAAACTGATAGAGCATCTGCCGTTTTTACAAAAGTAATGATTACTATAACTTTTATATCACTTTTATTTACTTTAATTTGTTATATATTTAGTGAAGAAGTATCATTTTTGCTTGGTGCAAATGAAGAAATTATAGTTTATGCTGTGCCTTACCTTAAAATGATTTCGCTTTTCTTCCTTTTCCAGTCATTAGAATATTCTTTATCTGTAATGATTAGAACTGACGGCAACCCATATCTTGCCTCCGCTGCTGTTATGGTTGGTGCAGTTATAAACTTTATATTAGATTATATCTTTATCGTTAAAATGAATATGGGCATAACTGGTGCAGCACTTGGCACTGGTATTTCATTTATGACATCAACCTTTTTAATACTTTTTCATTTTTTTCTTAAAAAAGGCAGGCTTTATATTACATCAAAAATAGGCAGCTTTAAAGAAATAATATATGCAGCATATAACGGCTCATCTGAGCTTTTAAGTGAGGCCTCAGTTGCTGTTGTTGCTTATTTATTTAATAATATTATGGTGCAGAATATGGGCACTTACGGTGTAGAAGCTTTTACTGTAATAAATTATTCATTATGGGCAGTAAATATGCTCTGCTATTCAGTAGGTGATTCCCTTGTGCCTTTAATATCTACTAACTATGGCGCATTAAAATATACTCGTATTGTTAAAATACTTTCTCTCTCTCGCATATCTGTTTTAACAATAGGTATTACTGCGTTTGCATTATTTACATTTATCCCGGAAAAAATAATCGCATCACTTTTAAACCCAGAAAGCAATCAGGATGCATTTAATACCGCCTTAATATTTGCATCTTATGTAAAATATGCATTTTTATTTACAGGCTTAAATATAATATTCAGCTCATCTTTTACAGCTTTTCAAAAACCTTTGCATTCTGTAATAGTTGCTTTATCCCGCGGGCTTATTCTTCCTGTTGTTTTTATATTTATTATGCCTTATTTTCTATCAGAAAAGGGGTTATATATGGCAGTGCCTTTGGCTGAAACATTTACTCTGTTTTTAGGACTTATCTTATGGAAAAAAGATAGTGTTATACAAAAAGTAATGGGAAAATAATTTATATATAAGCTGTTTTTTATGAATATATTAAAACAGCTTATAATTTTATTTTTTCAATAAATTCATGATAAAAATCATTCTGGTCATAAACTTTAATAAAGCCTTTTTTAGCTGATATTAACTTAACAAGCCTTTCATAATCATTTATATCATACCTAAATTCACCAGGCAGCATCTCAGGCAGCACCCCAGCATTACTTGATATTACAGGCACAGAGCATGCCATAAATTCCATAGCTACCCTGCATATTGCTTCACTGCCCAAAGAAGATATAACTCCTAAATCTGTTGCGTTCATTATTTCTGTTATATCTTCCACTTTGCCTGTAATTATTGTTATATCCTTTAAGCCGTTATCTTCTATCATCTGCTCTATTTCCTGCACAGTTATATTTTCAGGAAAGCCTGCAAGTATGATTTTTAATTCCTTTAAGCCGTTTTTATAAGCAGTGCCGCATGCTTTTAAAAATATTTCATGACCTTTCACAGGGTCAAATCTGCCTACTACACTTACTACATAATCATTATCAGTAAAGTTATACTTATTTCTTGTTTTTATTCGTTTTTCATTATCTTTATAGAAAACACTTCTATTTACGCCACCATAGACTGTATCTACATGGCTTTTACTGGTTTTAACTTTTTCAATAAAATAATTTCTTATAAAGTTTGCTGATGTAATAATATGGTTACACGCAATATTATGGGTAAACTTACTGAATATATCAGTTTTAGGTGGTCTTACATCGCCACGCACCCGAATAAGTTTATATTTTCTTCTAAATATAAACTTATCAAGGGCAATTATCCAAAACATTTCTCCCCTGTGGCATACAAGTGCATCTGCATTAATTTGATTAATCAATTTATGTATTTTTTTAAGGTTTTTAAAAAATTCAAAAAAATTATTAGATGTAAAAGGCGCTTCAAGAGTTTCTACACCTAATTCTTTTGCTTTTTTTACAACAGGCGAATCATAAAGGCCTGCAACAGCTGCCTTATCTCCATTGATTATACCGCTTTCTATTAACCTAAATGCATACCATGCGGTGGCATTAAACCACCGCACATTGATTAAATGGACGATATTCATATTAATCGTTTTGTTTTCTTAAATATGTTGGAATTTCAAAATAATCTTCGTTTAATCTGTTGCTGATACCTTGAAGATTATGGTCTTCCCTTGATATTTTTTTAAGTTTATCCTGCATGCTTGTAACAACTGCACCAGTTGGTTTTGCTTTTTTAATATCATCTACTTTTGTAAGGTTTTCAACGCCTTTACCGTTTGATATACCTGTTGCAACAATAGTAACTGAAATAGTGCCGTCTGTTCTGTCATCAAAAATAATACCGTCAATAACGTGAGCGCCGTCCCCTGCATATTCGTTCACAAGCGCTTGAATTTCTTCTACCTCATCAGATAATAAATCATCTTCGTTACCTGAAATATTTAATAAGACTGCATAAGCACCTTTAATATTTGTATCAGATAAAAGCGGATTTTTAAGAGCGTTTTCAAAAGCCTGTTTAGCTCTGTTTTCGCCACCTGCTCTGCCTATACCCATAACAGCTTTACCCTGCTGGCTCATAGCTGTCCTAACATCTGCAAAGTCAATATTAATATGACCTGCTGAACTTGCTATTTCGCAAATCCCTTGTATACTTTGGCGAAGTACATCATCAGCTATTTTTAATGCTTCTTTATAAGTTAATTTATGGCCAGCATTCTGCATGCAGTCATTAGGCACTACAATATAAGAGTCCACATAGTTTATAAGCTCTGCTAAACCTTCTTTTGCAATATTTATTCTTTTACTGCCTGCTGTTGTGTGTGGAGTAGAAACTACTGCAACAGTTAATGCACCACTTGCTTTTGCCTCAGCAGCAATAACAGGAGCAGCACCAGTTCCAGTTCCGCCGCCCATACCAGCAGTAATAAATACCATATCTGCGCCTTTTATAGCGTTTCTAATTTCATCAATTGCTTCTAACGCATATTCTTTACCTTTTTCAGGTCTGCCCCCTGCACCTAACCCTAATTTACTAATTAAAATGCAGGTATTTGCACCACTTTTCCTTAAAGCCTGAGCATCTGTATTAACAGCAATATATTCAACGCTGCCTACATTTGCAGCAATCATATTTGCAACTGCATTGCCGCCTGCTCCACCTACTCCTACTACCTTGATAACAGCACCATGTTCGTATGGTATCTGTTCATTTAAAAATAAATCGTCCATAATAATACCCCTTTGCCTATATTTTCCGCCAATAAAATATAAACATTTAATTCTAATATTTATTTAATTTTTTAATTTTTAATAATTAATTTTAGAAAAACTCTTTTAACCAGTCTTTCATTCTATCTCCGACTTTTTTAAATACACCTTCCTCATTACTGTTACTATCTGCTGTAATCAGGTTTTGAGAATGGCCTTTTTTAGCATGGAGTTTTGCAAGCCCTACTGCTGTTGCATATATCGGATTATTTACCTGGTCAGAAAGACCTCCAATATTAACAGGGTGCCCAACCCTTACACTTAAACCAAGCACATGGGAGGCAAGTTCTTCCATACCTTTAAAGTTTGACATACCGCCAGTCATTACTACACCAGCAGCAAGCATATCTATTAATTTTTTATTTTTAAGTTCCCCTAAAAACAGTTCGCATATTTCTTCTGCTCTTAACTGTAATATTTGAGCCATAACTGATTTAGATATTGTTCTAGGAGGTCTGCCACCAACTGACGGCACACTGATTACTTCATCAGGCCCTACTAAATCAGTTAATACGCAGCCTTCTGTTACTTTTATTTTTTCAGCCTCTGCCTCACTTGTAGAAAGACCGCTTGTTAAATCTCTTGTAAAGTTATTGCCGCCTATTTGTAAAACTGCTGTGTGATAACATGCACCTTTATTAAACACTGCCATATCTGTTGTGCCGCCGCCACCGTCAATTAAACATACGCCGATTTCTCTTTCTTCATCAGTTAATACAGCCTCGCTTGATGCAAGCTGTTCTAAAAATATATCTTCAACAGCAATACCTGCTTTTGAGCATGATTTTGTAATATTTGCAGCAGAAGAAACAGCACCTGTAACAATGTGAACTTCTACTTCAAGCCTTACACCGCTCATACCGATTGGGTCTTTTATTTCGTCCTGCCCGTCTAAAATAAACTGCTGTGGAAGGATATGCAGCACTTCATAACCAACTGGTATATTTCTTGCAGAAGCTGATTCTATAACCCTTGCTACATCGCTTGCAGTTACTTCACCACTTTTAACAGCTACCACACCTTTTGAGTTAAAACTTTCAATATGACCGCCTGCAATACCAGCACATACACTTTTTACTGTAACGCCACTCATTCTTTCTGCCATAGCAATAGAATCTTTTATCGCTTTAACAGTAGAATCAATGTTTACTACAACCCCTTTACGTATGCCAGTACTTGGAGCTGAACCAAGCCCAATAATATCAATACCGCCCTCTGCATTTTGGCGTGCAACAACTGTGCATATTTTTGTTGTGCCAATGTCTAAACCTACATAAATATTATCTTTATGAGGCATGGAGCACCCCCTTTACATATATTCTGTTATTTACAGTTAAATCTGCATATTCTATTTTCTTATATCTTTCTTTTATTGTATTTTCATACATTGCATAATTACTTTGTAAAAGTTCATAATCATAAGGGCATATAAGCACCTCATTATTATCCATTACAACCTCAAAACTGTAATCTTTTAAAGTTATCTGCCTTGTTTTAAGTTCAGGCATATTTTCTAAAATTACAGCAAACTTCATAGCATTATCAAAATGTATTTTTGTTTCTGCTTTAATATTTACATTGTTGCAGTTAAAAGCCATTTCTTTACCGCTGCCTGTAAATACAAAACATTTATTCTGCTTATTTTTAAAAGGAAATAAAGCTTTTTCCTCATAAACTATTAATTTAATTTTATCAGGCAGCACTTTACTTGCTATTATTCTTTGAACCCACGGGTCAACAGATACAATAGTTTCTTTAAGCCTGCTGTCAAAAAGATTAAGCCCTATAAACTGGGCACCTATTTTTTGTATAGCCTGCCTGTCTGCATTAATAACACCCTGCACTTCTACACTTTTTATTGTAAAAACTTTAGTCTGCTTAATTTTATTCACTACTGTTGCAGCACCAAAGCCTACACCAAAAACTATAACCGATAAAAATACTAATTTGATAATGCCGCCTTTCATTACCTTATCCTCATTTTATTTATGGTCAAGTGATGCACTTTCTGCAATACGTTTTACTATTTCTTCAAAAGAAATACCTAACCTGCTGGCTGATTTTGGCACTAATGATGTGGCAGTCATTCCAGGCACAGTATTTACTTCTATTACATAAAATTTTCTATCTGTTGCAATAAAATCTATCCTTGCCATTGACCTGCACCCACATGCATTATATACCTGCACTGCAAGTTTTTTCAGGCTTTTAAGCCTTGATGCGCTAAGCCCTGTATCTAATAAATATTCTGTCATTCCAGCAGTATACTTATTTTCATAGTTATAAAAGCCTTTTTTAGGGCGTATCCATATAGGTGGGAACGCCTCACCTTCCATAACTGGTATAGTTAATTCTTTACCTTCTATAAATTCTTCGCATAATACTTTATTGTCATATTTAAAAGCCTCTTTTACAGCAGCTTGATAATCTTTTTTATCTTTAACTATTGTTACACCGATACTTGAACCCTGCCTTGCTGGCTTTACAACACATGGCATAAATGGCGGCTCAGTATCATCTTCCTTTAATATTGCATATTTTGGTGTTGGAAGTTTATAGTCAATAAATGTATGTTTTGCTAAAAGTTTATCAAAAGCAACTGCACTTGCTGCAACACCTGCACCTGTATAAGGTATTCCCATCATTTCAAGCATACCCTGCACACAGCCGTCTTCACCGTATGTGCCGTGAAGTGCTATAACACATACATCTGGTTTTAATGCGGCAATCTTTTCTGCAAGAGAAAAATCTGCATCAATTAAAGTAACATTTGGGAAGTTTTTTAAAAGTGCATCTGCCATATTTTTTCCGCTTTTAAGAGATACCTCTCTTTCTGCACTCATTCCACCGTAAATAACACATATTTTAGTATTTTTATCCATTACTTACCCCTTTCTTTTAAGTAATCAGCTATTACAAATGAAAAATTTGTTATACTTCCTGCCCCAAAAGTCATTATTATTGTATGCTTTGCTGTATTTTCATCAAGGTATGGCAGAAAATCATTTAAATTAGGAAGATATGAAACATCTTTAAAACCATGGTTTTTCACTTCTGTAATTAATTTTTCTGCTGTAATACCTTCTATTGCTTTTTCACTTGCTGCATAAATATCTGTAATATAAAGTTTATCTGCATCCATAAAACATTTTGCAAAATCGCTCATTAAATCCCTTGTTCTAGTATATCTGTGTGGTTGAAATACTACAACAATGCTGCTTTCAGGGCTTGCCTCCCTTACAGCTTTTAATGTGGTTGCAATCTCTGTTGGGTGGTGGCCGTAATCATCTATTACAATATATTTATCACTTTTATGCCTGATAGACATCCTTCTTTGAACGCCTGAAAAGTTTTTAAGCGTTTCTGCTATCACATCAAACTCTATACCCATTTCCATAGCGGCTGTTAATGCTGCTAAAGAGTTTAATACTATATGGTCCCCAGGCAGCATAATTTCAATATGACCTAATATTTCATCGCCTTTTTTCACATCATAAGATACGCTGAAACCATCTTTCTTTATATTTATGGCTCTTATATCAGCCTGCGCCTTTGTGCCGTATGTAATAAAGCGTTTTGTAATGTTTGGTATAATATCTGCCACATTGTTATTATCAATGCATAATACACTTGTACCGTAAAAAGGCACCATATTGGCAAACTCTGTGAAACTTTCTTTAACATCATCAAAATCTTTATAACTTTCCATGTGCTCATGGTCTATATTTGTTATAATAGCAATAGACGGATAAAGCATTAAAAATGACCTGTCGCTTTCATCTGCTTCTGCTATCATAATATTACTTTTACCATAACTTGCATTATTATTAGTGCTGTTTAATCTGCCACCTATTAATACAGTTGGGTCTAATTTAGCAGCCTTTACAATTTCTGCTACCATTGAAGTAGTAGTTGTTTTTCCATGCGAGCCTGCAACAGCTACTGCAAACTTTAAACGCATAAGCTCTGACAGCATTTCGCCACGTTTAATAACTGGTTTTCTTTCCTGCCTTGCTCTTACAAGTTCAGGGTTATCATCTCTTGCTGCACTTGTATATACAATTACATCAGCACCATCCACATTTGCTTCATCATGGCCTATGCTTATTTTTATGCCCATATCTCTAAGCATTTTCACATTAGCGTTTTCGCTTATGTCTGAACCGCTTACTGTAAACCCCATATTATGCAGCACTTCGGCAATACCGCTCATGCCTATACCGCCTATGCCTACAAAATGTATATGGGAAAATCTGCCAAATACACTATTCAATTCTACACTCCACTTATATAATATCTAATTCTTTAAAAATTATTTCACTGCTTTTCTGCACAGGGCTTTTTTCTAAATTTGCCCTGAATACTGCAATATTATCTTTTATTTCTAATAATGCATCTTTTAAAGATGCAGTATCTGTACTGCTTTCTTCAAGTATTATGCAGCAGCCTTTATTTTTTTCTTCAAGCGCATTATAATACTGGTGATTTTCGCTTGCTCCTGCAAATGGTATATATATGGCTGGGCATCTTAAAGCTTTTATTTCAAAAACTGCCCCTGCGCCTGAACGGGAAATTATTATATCTGCCCTGCTCATTTCTTCAACTGCATTTTCTATATATGCTTTTAATATAAGCTTATCTTTATATTCATCTAATTTAGCACCATACATATGCTTTGTTTCATCATAAAGCTTTGCGCCGCATTGATGAGTTACATTAAAGCCTAAACTGATGATTTCATCAATTGATGATGAAATAAGTTTATTTATTTTCCTGCTGCCCTGAGAGCCGCCTAAAATAAGCAGATTACCTGAATAATCTTTTTTAGGCTGCCTGTTATAAAAAACTTCTCTTACAGGGTTGCCTGTTACAATACAGTTACCTTTTGCATTTTTAGTATTTTCAAAAGATAAAAATACTTTTTTGCTAAATCTGGCAAAAATTCTATTTACAAGCCCCATTACGCTGTTTTGCTCATGGAGATATAAATCGCACCCTTTTAATATTGCAGCTATAGCAGAGGGAGCAGCAGCAAAACCGCCAGTTAATATAACCTTATCGCCTTTCTGCACTACTTTTAATGCTCTGCCTGTTGCTTTTATCATATTAAACACTGCTTTTATTTTACCAGTAATTGACTGGTTCATATAAGCAGAAACTTTCTGTTCTTCAAACTTACAGTTTAAAGGGCGTAAAATATTTCTTTCTATGCCCCTGTCTGAAACCATAAAATAATAATCTATATTATTTTTCTTTAACTGCTCACTAATAGCAATAGCAGGATATAAATGCCCGCCTGTGCCGCCGCCTGCAAAAATCACTTTCATTGATTTTCTGCCTCATCTATTGACCTTAATATTACCCCTATAAAAAACATAGTAACAACAATAGCTGAACCGCCGTAAGAAACAAAAGGCAGAGTTAAACCTTTTGTTGGCAGTAAGCCTATTACTACAAAAACATGCACAAAGCTTTGCACAAATATTAAAAATGATAAACCAAAAACAAGCAGTCTTTTAAATTTATCTTCATGGCATAAAGCTGCCTGTAAGTTTTTCCTAAATAAAAATACTATTATTAGAAAAACTATGCTTGCACCAATTAAGCCTGTTTCTTCTGCTATTATAGCATATATAAAGTCAGTATGTGCTTCTGGCAGAAAGAAAAGTTTTTGTGTAGAATTTCCAAGCCCTTTTCCAAAAAAACCGCCGCTGCCAACTGATGCTAAACTTTGTATTAACTGGTATCCTACACCATACTGGTCCTGCCATGGGTCTAAAAAGTTTAAAAGCCTTGCTTTCCTGTATTCTCCTGCAAGTAAGGCAGCAACTAATACTGGTAAAACTATACCGATTATACCAAAAATATGTGTAAGCCTTGCACCGCCTACTATAAACATTGTAAAAGCTACAACTACTATTAATGTAGTTGTTCCAAAATCAGGCTCTACTATGATTAATGCTGCTAAAATACCTACAAGTAATGTAGCAGGCAGGAAACCTGTCATAAAATCCCACATTCTGTCATTTTTCTTATCTAAATAGTGGGCCAAGTAAAGCACAACTGTAAATTTTGCCAGCTCCGATGGCTGAAATGTTACAAATGGAAGATATATCCACCTTTTTGCACCATTTGCTCCCGGCATAAAAAATACAACTATAAGCAAAAGCAGTGTAACAAAAAATATAGGCATAACAAAACGTCTGTAAAATTCTAATGGTATTTTATATGCTGCCATTAATGCCACAAAGCCTATAATTACATGTATAAACTGTTTTATAAAAAAGTAAAGTTCATGTCTTTCAAGCCTTATTGCCTGAGGTGCACTTGTATTATATATGAATATAAGCCCTATCATAATAAGCAGTGCACAGGTAGCAAGTATCTGAAAACGTAAATCTTTTATATTAATCACCTGCATACCTCCTTACTTTGTATATTCAAGCACATACTCTTTAAATTTTACACCTCTATCCTCATAGCTTTTAAATTCATCAAAGCTTGTGCAGGCAGGGGATAATAAAACTGTTGTGCCAGGCTGTGTTTTTCCTGCTAATATTTTTACGCAGTTTTTTAAACTGTCATAACTTTCTTCTTCAACACCTTTAAGCAGCGGTGAAAGCTGTTTTTTTATTAAATCTGCCGCCTCTCCAAAATAACATATTTTACTTATGTTTTTATTTATTAATTCTGCAAGAGGGCTGTAATCACTTTTTTTATCTCTACCACCTATTAATAAAATAGACGGTTTTTCTACACTTTTAAGAGCAGTATAAACAGAATCTACATTTGTTGCTTTTGAATCGTTTATCCATTTTACTCCATTTACTTCTGCTGCTAATTCTGTTCTGTGAGGCATACTTGTTAAATCTTCTAATAAGTTTGAAACATCCCCTTTAAAATCGCATACTTTATCTGCTAAAAGTAATGCAAATGATAAGTTAATCAGGTTATGTTTACCAAAAAGTTTATATTTAGAAGTATCTGCCTTAAATTTGCCAAAATCTAAAATTTTACCATCATATTTTGGAAATACTTTTAAATCATCATCAATATATTTTATTTCAATATTATGTTTTTCTGCTGCATGCCTTATTTTTTCATCTGTATTTGTTATAAATACGCCGTTTTTATCAATAAAATTTAAAAGCATAAGTTTTGCTTCATAATATTTTTCCATTGTGCCGTATCTATCTAAATGGTCCTGAGTAACATTTATTATACAGCCTGAAACTGCATTAAAATTTTTCAAAAGCTCTATTTGAAAGCTTGATAATTCTATAACAAATACTTTTATATCTTTATCTAATACAGCTTTTGCAAAAGGATAACCAATATTTCCACAGGCTGCTGCCTTTATACCTGCACTATTTAATATCTGAGCAGTTAAATGGGTTGTAGTAGATTTGCCATTTGTGCCTGTTATTGCTATTATTTTTGCATTTTTATCCATTACTTCATAAGCAAGCTCTATTTCACTTGTAATATTACCGCTTATATTTGGATATTTTTTTAAATCTATACCAGGGCTTACAACAACCATATCATAATTATTTTTATATTCGCTTATATTTTTATACTGCTCTGCTTTATCATCAAAAATATCAATATTATTGATTCCTTTTAATTTTAATAAATTTTCTGCTGCGGCTCCGCTTTTGCCGTATCCTATAATTGCAGCTTTCATAATATATCCTACCTTAATTTAAGTGTACTAATTGCAAGTATTGCAAGTATAAAAGTTATTATCCAAAATCTAATTATAATTTTTGGTTCGCTCCAGCCTTTTAATTCAAAATGGTGGTGAAGTGGTGCCATTCTAAAAAGCCTTTTACCATGGGTTATTTTAAAGTAACCAACCTGTAAAATAACTGATAAAGCCTCCACAACAAACAAACCGCCTACGATTACAAGAAGTATTTCCTGTTTTACCATGCAGGCAATCAAACCAAGTGAACCACCTATTGATAATGAACCAACATCTCCCATAAATATAGTTGCAGGAAATGTATTAAACCATAAAAACCCAAGCCCTGCACCAAACATAGCACCGCAGAATATTGCTAACTCTCCTGTCTGTGGCAGGTGTGGAAGATATAAGTAATTTGTAAACTGGTAGTTGCTCATAATGTATGCAAATAAACCATAAACCGCAAAAGCAGTAACGGCAGGCATTGTAACAAGCCCATCTAAACCGTCAGTTAAATTTACAGCGTTGCTGCAGCCTACTATTACAAATACTGCAAATGGCAGATAAAGCCATTTTATATCTATTATAAAATTTTTAAAAAATGGTAAAGTTATACTTGTTACTTTACCTGTATTATCAAGCATAATTAATAAATAAACTACAACCACAGCAATAATTATTTCATAAACTAATTTTGTTTTACCATGGAGCCCTTCCGGGTTTCTTTTAATAGTTTTTACATAATCATCAGCAAAACCTACAATTCCAAACCCAACAAATAATATTAATAATAATATTATATAGTGGTTTGTTATATCTGCCCATAATAATGTAGATAAAACAGTTGTGCCTATAATCATTATACCGCCCATAGTAGGTGTGCCTTCTTTTGCCTTGTGGCGTTTTGGCTCATAACCTTTTGTAATCTGTGCCAGTTTCCACCTTTTAAGCATATCTGTTACAATACCGCCAATAAGCATTGTAATAATCAAGGCAGTTAATGTGGCAAACATTGTCCTAAATGTAATATACTGAAATACATTTAAAAATGTAAACTGTGATGAAAGCGGGTATAATAAATTATACAGCATACTCTTTTGCTCCTACTTCTCTTTTATTACTTTTACTATATCTTCAAACTTTTTAGCACGTGATGCTTTTACTATAATTACACCTTCTGTAATCTCTTTTACAGCTTTAATGCAGTCTTCTTTTGTTAAAAATATTTTCCTGTTTACAAGTTCGCCTGCTTTTTCGTAACTTTTACCAACCAGATAAAAATTAATATCAGGGTATGAAAAAGCAAGCTGAGTTATTTCGTTATATAATTCTTCTTCATAGCCTTCTATTTCGCCCATTTCTCCAAATACTGCATATTTTGGGCTTTGTTTCATTAAATGCAGGCTTTCTGTACATTTGATAAATGATTCAAACCCTGCATTATAGCTGTCATCTATTAAAAATATGTTTCCAATCTTTTCAAAACTGCCGTGTCCTTTTGCTGATTTATATTCAAGTAAACCAGCAGCAATTTTTTCTTCATCAATATTTGATAAAAGAGCCGCATATATTGCGCACAGTGAGTTTTCTGCAATATGAAGATATGGGTGGTTTATACGAAACTCTCTGTGTGTTAAGTTAGTAGTAAAAGTAATATATTCGCCTTTATGCTCATAACTTGTTATTCTTATACCTGAAAAAGCACTCTCCCCAAATGTTCTAAATTTAAAATCACCTTTTGGCACAAATGGTGTAAGTTTTGTAGGTATAATTAATTCGCCCCCTTTTGATAAACCGTCGCTTATAGACATTTTCTCAAAAATAAGCCTTTCAAAAGTTTTAAACCTGCCAATATGAGCATGACCTACACTTGTTACTATTGCAATATTAGGGCGCACAATCTCAGTTAATTCTTTTATTTCACCAAAATTATTTGAACCAAGCTCAATAATTACTGTGCCTGCCTTATCATCTATTCCACATCCTGTAAGCAGCACTCCAAGCATATTATTTTTATTGCCTTCTGTTGCATAAACTCTTTCCTGCTGACTAAATATGTATTTTAACATTTCTTTCATGCCAGTTTTTCCAAAAGAGCCGGTAACAGCTATTACCCTTTTATTAGAATTATGCAGTTCATCAAACCTGATTTTTCCTAATTTCTGCATATAATCTAGCGTATCTTTAACTAATATCTTATTGCCTTTTACTTCATTATATAAGCTTTCGTTATCCATAATAACGGCAGCAGCACCACTATCTAATGCTTTTTGAGCATATAAATTGCCGTCTGCATTTTCGCCGCAGCTTGCAAAAAAAAGTGAATCTTCTTTCACAAGCCTTGAATCTAAAAATGCACCATTTATTTCTTTATCCTGCACAATTTCACAATTTATGGCAGGAAGTTTTATTATAATTTCAGATACTTTCATTATAATGCCCCTAAATATTTCTGCACAACCTGCCTGTCATCAAAATGATGCTTTGTTTTACCAATAATCTGATAATCTTCGTGGCCTTTGCCTGCTAAAAATATGATATCATGCTCTTTTGCAATGGATACTGCTTTTGCAATAGCTTTCTCACGGTCTGGCTCTACATAATATGTGCTGCCCTGTTTTACACCTTTTAAAATATCATCTATGATTTTTAAAGGGTCTTCTGTTCTAGGGTTATCACTTGTAATAATAGTAATATCTGAAAGCTCAGTAGCAGCTTTAGCCATTCTAGGACGTTTTGTAGCGTCTCTATCGCCGCCTGCTCCAAAAACTGTTATAATTCTTCCTTTTGCCACCTGCCTAAGTGATGATATTGCATTAATAAGCGCATCATCAGTATGGGCATAGTCAACAAATGCAGTAATATTTTTATTACTAAATTTTTCAAGCCTGCCTGGCACATTTTTTAAGTTTTTTATGCCGTTTATTATATTTTCTAAACTTATTCCAAAAGAATAAGCTGCACCAATTACACCTAAAATATTTTCTAAATTATATTCACCAATTAAATCAGAATGAATATTGATAATTTTACCAAAAACAGATATTTCCGCATCTAACCCATGCACAGTTGATGTATATTTTACAGGAAAAATATCTGCATTATTACTTAACGCATTAAAAGTAATTAAGTTTTCTTTTATACCTGCTGCTAATTTTTCACCATATTCATGGCCTGTATTTACCACCCTGTTTTTGCTGTATTTATCTGTAAAAAGCAGCGCTTTTGCTTCAAAATAGTTTTCCATAGTTTTATGAAAATCTAAATGGTCCCCTGTTAAGTTAGTAAATACTGCTGTTTCAAAAAATGCACCGTTTATTCTACCTTGTGCTAGTGCATGGCTTGAAACTTCCATTGTTAATGCAGAGCAGCCTTTTTCAAGTCCGCGTGCAAGGCTTGAATAAACAAGCTCAGGGGAAGGAGTAGTATTATCTATTTCTATAAACTCATCATCTATCATTATGCCAGTTGTGCCTATTCTGCATGTTTTAAGGCCTGCCTCATGAAAAATACTTTCCATTATATATGTAGATGTAGTTTTCCCATTTGTGCCAGTAACAGCCATAGAGCGATATTTTTTCATAGGCTCATTATAAAAGGCAGAAACAGCAGCAGGCAGTAAACTTCTGCCATTTTTTATAACTGCATAAGGTATATTATTATCTAATTCTTCTTCGCAGATTATAAATTCTGCATCCCCATTATTATATATATTTGCTGCATCCTTATTAGAGTCATAACTTTCGCCGCGGTATGCAAAAAATACAGTTCCTTTTGGGTTCCTGGAATCAGTTGCTATATTTTTTATTTCTATATTTTCTTTGCCGCAGTAATTTACTTTTACTGGGTTTAATTTTTCCACTAAATCTTTAATCAGCATTTGCAACCACCTTAATTTCTGGTTCAAAATAATGTTTTTCAGTAGAGATGAACTCTGCAATCTCTCTGAAAATATCTGCAGCAGTAGAGCCGCCGTATATAGAACTTCTAGGCGATTCATAAACTACTATCATAGCAACTTTCGGGTCTTCTGCTGGGAAAACTCCCGCAAAACTTGCAGAATAGTTTTGAGTAGAATATGCACCCGCCTTATTATCATATACTCTTGCAGTGCCTGTTTTACCAGCTATTTTTGTAAGCTGAGTTTTAGCTTTCTGACCTGTGCCATCCTCAACCGTTTTACGCATTAAATCAAGCATATAGCTTGATGTTTCTTTTGATAAAACAGGAGTTTCCACATGCTCTGGTATTGCAATTTCATTACCTTTTACTATTTTAGATATTATTTTTGGGTTTACCATAACACCATTATTAGCAAGAGCACCATAAAACCGCACAACCTGTAATGGAGTAACAAGCACTTCATAACCTATTGCCATAGACGTAAGGCTTGTTTTAGACCAGGCAGCAACAGGTTTCACTATCCCTGCCTCCTCACTTGCGCCATAAATACCAGTCTTATCTCCAAAACCTGCATGTATTAAAAAATTATAAAAATCCTGCTTATTATTATTTTCGTTTCTAATAAGCTGTGTCATACCAATATTACTTGAATGAGTAAAAACTTCATCAACAGTTAATGTGCCGTAATATTTAGTATCAGAATAAGTATATTTACCTATTGTAATTTTTTTACTTGTATCTATAAGCCTGTTTCTGTCAAGCTTATTGTTATTATGCAGGTAGCTGAATGCTACAGTTTTAAAAATTGAGCCTGGCTCAAAAACGTAATTAAAACTATGGTTGCTCCAGTATGAGCTAGGATATTTCCAGTATTCATGTGGGTTAAAACTATTTACGTTAGCTGCAAGCAGTATTTCCCCAGTTTTTATATCCATTGCAACAACAGAGCCATTTTTAGCACCAAATTTTTTTGCGCCTTCCCTTAATATATGTTCAGCACCTGCCTGAATTCTTGATGATAAAGTTAAATAAACCTGTGCATCAGGGCGGGCAAGCTCTCCTTTATCTTCAAAAAGAATCACTTTTCTTCTTGAATCTTTAATGCTTGCCACATTAACTTTTCTTCCTTCAAGTTTATTATCTAAAAAGTATTCTATACCACTTCTGCCAATATTATCAGAGCCTGTAAACCCTATAATATTTGCCATTAATGTGCCCTGTGGATAAAATCTGGCATCTTCTACAAAGTATTCAAGCCCTTCAATCTGCGAAGATAATTTTTCAGCCTTTGCTAAATCAATCTGGCGGGCAATCCATGTAAAAGAATCTGTCTCCCTTAAAGCTTTTCTAGTTTTCTGGTTTACTTTTATGCCGTTATTTTCAAGTGCTTTAAAAAATTCATACTTATTAGGAATATTTTTTCTATAAGCATAAAGAGAACCTGCACTTTTATTTCTGGCTAAAAGTCTGCCTTCTTTATCGTATATAAACCCTCTGTCTGTAAAAACAGTTAAGCGAGGGTCGCTTTGCACTTCCACCATTTTTTCATACTTATCATATTTTATCACCTGTAAATAAAAAAGCTTGCCAAACACAATGGCAAATATTACAAATGAAAATACACTAAAAAGTTTAAATATTGTGCTACTGTTGAACATAGAAAACCTTGCCGCCTGCTGGAAAAATAAAATTCATTTTTTCTGCCCTGTCAAAAAGCACTTCCCACCTTAAAGCATCTGAATATTGTTGAGAGACAGCTTCATACTCTAAAGCTTTTTTATCAAGCTCTATAGCAAGCTCTGATATTTTATAGCCTTCACTAATGCAGTGCTGACGAAATATCATTAATATTGCCATACAAAATACGAAAATTAATGTACTAATTACCATTACAGGCGCTAAGGAAATCCCAAGCCCTTCTACTCTCTCTTGACTTATTACTCTCATTATATTCGCTCCGCCACCCTAAGTTTTGCACTGCGGGAAAGAGGGTTATCATGTACCTCTTTTTCAGTTGGCACTATGGGTTTCTTTGTTATAATCTTCATTTCAGGCTCTTTGCCGCATACACATACTGGAAAACTGTCCGGGCATGTGCATGGTGCAGCATAATGATGCAGCCACTCTTTAACTATTCTATCCTCTAATGAATGGAATGATATAGCAGCAAACCGTCCATTAGGTTTTAATAATGATGAAATTTTACTCATTAAAGATTCTACAGCGTCAAGCTCTGCATTTACAAAAATACGAAATGCCTGAAAAGTTTTCGTTGCAGGGTTAATACCTTTTTTATGGAATTTTTTAGGTATTGCACTTTTTACAACCTCTGCAAAATCAAGTGTTGTAGTAAAAGGCTTAACCGCTCTCCTTTTTACAACAGCAGCAGCAATCTGCCTTGAAAACCTTTCCTCGCCGTATTTGTAAATAATAGTAGAAAGATTACTTTCAGAGTATGAGTTAACTACTTCGCTTACAGGCTCCCCACATGTAGTATCCATACGCATATCAAGCGGGCCGTCTTTTCTAAAAGAAAAGCCGCGCTCTGCTTCCTGCAGCTGAAAGGATGATACACCAAAATCTGCATATATCCCATCAACTTTTGCTATATTACAACTTTCAAGCGCTTTATCTATATCTGCAAAGTTACTGTGAACTACGCTTACTCTGCTGTCTTCTGCAAACTTATCATTCAAACGTTTTACAGCGTCTATATCTCTATCTAAAATAATAAGCCTGCCCTGGTTAGATAATTTTTCAAGCAGCAGGCTGGCATGGCCTCCACCACCGCCAGTGCAGTCTACATATATTCCATTGGCAGATACATTTAAACTTTCAATCAATTCATGATATAAAACGGAGATATGCATATTAACACCTTACTCCGAAATAATCATATCCATAAAACCTGATAAAATGGCAGCGTTATCTTCTAACGATAAATCAAAAGAAGCGCTTTCTTTTTCCCATTTTTCTTTATTCCACAGTTCTATTACATCGTATGCACCGATAACGTAACATTCTTCTTTTAAATCAGCACTGTTTCTAATTTGTGCAGGAATATTCATTCTGCCGGAGCTGTTTATTTCCACAGCAAATGAAGATGAACTTAATAACCTAAAAAGCTTATAAGTTTTTACGTCCTGCGTAGCTGCTGCGTGCATATTTTTCATTTTTGCATCATATACTGATTTTGGGTAGATTTTCACTATACCGCCGTATGAATAAGCCATCAGCGCGTCATTGCCAAAATTAGACCTTAACTCCTCCCTCATTTTAGCAGGAAGACTTAAACGGCCAGCCTCATCAAATTTGTTCAGATAGTTACCTGAAAATCCCACTCTAACCTCTTTATACAACTTATGACATTTTGATACATATTATGTCATCCTTTCCCATTTGTAATAAAATTTTTATAATTAGTCAAGTAATTTCAACTAATAAGTGCAGATTATTTTTTTATAAAAATATAAGTTTTTAATAAATATAGAAGTTTTAAAATAATAATTTTATTTATTTTATTAATTTTACATAATATTTTAATTTATACTATTTTATTAAAAAAATCATATACTGTAAGTTTTTATAAAAATATAATGATTTATCAATAAGATATAAATGCAATATCAACGCATACTGCAA
>DXAQ01000126.1 GCA_019116905.1 Candidatus Mucispirillum faecigallinarum
TTTATTTATATCATTTTTCGCAATCGTTTTTAGATTTTACATATAACTTATTATAAAGTATATATTTTTTATTTATATCGGTATTTTTTAAATATTATTAAATAGAATTTTGTTTGATAAAAATATTAGAGTGCTTAAAATGTATTTTTTAAAAACACTCTAATACATACATTAATTATACAAGTTCAAAATGCGGGTAGTCTTTCAACCCCTTAAAATCACGCCCCCACTTAATTTTTATATTTAACTCTCCTGCTTTTTGCATAATTTTTTCTCCAAGTTTTTCAAAACTTTCTATATTATTCCAGTCAAGGGGCAGCGGCACAACATCTACTGCCATAGAGGGCTTTAAATTATGGCGGCTCATGCCCCATTTCGCCCTGCTTTTACCTTCATAATATGCCTGCTCCTGCTCATACCTGCCACGATAACCGCATATTACTGCACATTTTTCTTCCTCTGCTACTGCCTTTATAAGTTTTTGCAAATCACTATGACATGTGTTTAATTTTTGTATACTTCTTTTACTTAATTTATTCATATATTCTCCTAAATTGTATCCATTTTTCTTTTAATTAATTCTATTATTTTATTTTGTGTAATAATCAATAAATCTGTACCAGTAAAGGCTGCCATACCAGCAAGCGCAACAGCCAGCCCCTGCTTATCTATTAAACTTAAAAGTATTTCATAGCTTATATATGCTATAAACATGCTGTTTATCATACCCATACATAAAGCCATAAATTTTGCCCTGAATGACCTGCCCTTTAATGTAGGTGATATTTTTGTAATAAACCCAACAACGCCGCCTGTAAATGACACTATAAAAAGCCAAAGCCACTGCCATATTTCAGCAGGCAGGTTAAATGCTCTATCAATCATTTATGCCTCCCTTAACGCATACCTGAAGTGCAGACTGCAGTTTTTCTGTATAAGAAAGTATATGCATATTAGTTACTACTAAATCTTTGCTGTAAATTGGCTTTTCAGGTATTTCTACACTGCATGCCACAGGCACAGAAACTGGGTAATATTTTGTAACAACTGTTCCGCTGCAGCCCCACAAAAATAAAGTCAGCAATGCAAGAACTGCAGCAATAAGCCATTTTAATGACTTCATAAACCACCACTGCATTGAAAATCTTGCCATACCCTCCTCTATATCTATCATAGTTAAATCATCAGAAGTTGATTTTAAAACTTCTTTTATTTTTAGTAATTTTTCTAAAATATATTTTCTTATTTTTTCATATATATTTATGAAAAAATTTTTAATTTTCTCTTTCATTTAAAAATCTCCTTTGGTTTTCATCTATTATTTGTAAAATATTTTCACATGATAAATGCTCCATGCTTTCATATTTTTTATGCATATTACTATATTTTTCATTAATATTACTTATATCCTGCTTATATTTTTCTTCTGCCATTTTTATATTAACTGCATAACTGTTTATTTTTGTATTCTGGAAATCAATTAGTGCTTCTGCACTGCTGATTTGTGTCTGCAGCTGCTTATTTTCTTCTTTTAAATCAGCTATCATATTTTTATAAATGCCTGATTTTATTAAAATATAAATGGAAAGTGATATAATTATTATTACAAGTATAGATATTATTGTAATATAGATTTTATCCATATTTTCCTCCTGTTATTAAGCTATTTATAACAGTAAAAAAATACAGATTGTCCGTAATGTCTTTAATGTCTTGAAAAATATTTACATGTTTTGAAATAATAAGATGATAAATAAAAAGAAGATATTATATAAATTTTAAGAAGTTTTACTTATAAATATATAATTTAAAACTTCTTAAAATATTATGCTTGATTATTATAAATTAGTTACCAAGTTTTTTAATTCTTGCAGCTGCCTGGTTTTTCATATTCTGCGGTGCAGAACTGCTGTTTACAATATATTTATACATTTCTACAGCATTATTATTTTGCCCAAGCTCCTCATAACATATTGCTGCATAATATGCAGAACTTACATCAGCTGGATTTGTTTGGATTGCATCTTTATAATATTTTACTGCATCACTAAACTGACCCTGAGCCTGCTCGTAATACCCATTTGCAAATAATGTATATGATGATTTTTCAAGAGTATTTGCATACTGCAGCATTTTATTACTTTCTAAAAAATATTTAGAATTAACCATACGCAGTATTAATGAGCTGATTAATTTTGTATCAACCATACCATTTTTTACAGTTACCTGAAAAGCCATGTTAGGATTTTTTAACTCTAAATACATATTTGCAATATTTGCACTTAATACATCATTTTTATTTAATGCAAGAGCGTTAACATAATACTCTATTGCATGCTCATAACTGCCCTCTTTTTTTGCATTGTTTCCTGCTGTTACATATTGGTTATATAGTGCAATAGTACTTGCTGAAACTGTGCCTGATTTATCTTTTGATTTTATAGCTTTTACATCTGAAATATCAGTTGCTGCAGAATAATTATTTGTTCCCCTGCTGCCTGCTGCTTTTTGCTGTGGCATCATTAAATTTTCTTCAATTTCTTCTGCATTTTTTACAGCACGCGCCTGCTCTGCCTCCACCTGCTGCTGAGTATATTTATATGCTTTATCAATATCTATTTTGTTAAACTCTGTAAATTCATTCTGCTGATTAGTTACAGGTTTTACTTCCTGTATATTTGTTTTCACTGCTGGTTTTTGAGTATTTTCTACTGGTGCAGCATTATTATTTTGATTTACAGCAGGTGATTCCTGATTATTTACAGGTGCTTTTGGAAATACTACAAAAAGCTGATTTGCAGGAATAATATCTGCAGGACCCTGTTTCATATTATTATCTAAATTTTTAACAGGCATATTTTTACTGCTTTCAGGAAGCTGTGCCATGTCATTAAAAACTGCATTATTACCTGAATTATTATTTACTGCGTTATTACCTGTATTATTTGTTTGCTGCTCATTATTTGCCTGCATATTATTTGACGGCTGGTTATTACCTGCAGCAGCAGGAGTATTATTAGATTGAGTATTAACTTGCCCTGCAGAACCGTAAGGTTTGCCAAGTGAAGCAGTATTATTTTGATTACTGCCTGATGCTGACTGCCCAGAATTAGAAACGATACCTGCCTCATGAATAAGTGCCGTATCTTCTTTTTTTAAGAAAACAAAGGCAGCAACAGCAATAACTGCAACTAAAATAATGCTTACTATAACAAAACCTTTAAGTGGTGCTTTATGACCATCAATATCTTTAATCTCTGCATTTTTTACAAATTCCTGGTATTTTTTTGTATTAACAACAGCATTACGAAGTGCAGGAGGTGCCATCATTTTATCATCATTTTCACCACTGCCCTGCTCTTTTTTCATTTTATTAAGAGTATCTGTAATAAGACTCATTATTTTTCTCCAAAAAATAATAAAATAATAAATTAATCTTCATTAATATATGTAATAAATCTAAAATGCAAGTGTTTTGTAGAAAAATCAGCTAAATTTTAACATGTTTTAGTAAACTGATTAGTAATAGTATTGATAAAATAAAAAATAAACAAAAAAACGCCACCTGAATAAATCAAATGGCGTTAATATATAAAAAAAGTGATATTTTCTTTTAAGCTGCCCTGCCCCATTGTATTTTTACAAGAGGAATAATAAAATATATAGGGCAAGGATAAATAATATCGTATAAGCAGATACAATAAACGATTAACGTTTTGAGTATTGGTCGCTTTTTCTTGCTTTTGGTTTCCCGTATTTTTTCCTTTCAACCATACGAGAATCCCTTGTCATAAAGCCTGCTTTTTTCATTTCAGCACGAAATTCTGGGTTAAACTGTTCTAACGCCCTTGCAAGACCATGACGAACTGCACCAGCCTGACCAGATTTACCGCCCCCTGCTACTGTTACATATAAATCAAATTTACCTTCTTGATTTAATAAAGCAAGTGGTTGTAAAACGATTTGACGAAGTGTCATACGTTCAAAATATTCTTCAAGAGTTTTATTATTTACTTTAATATCCCCTTTTCCTGGTTTGATAAAAACGCGGGAAACGGAAGTTTTTCTTCTACCTGTTCCGTAGTTATAGTTAGACATCTTAAAACTCCTCCTACATTTCTACTTTTACAGGCATTTGAGCTGCATGTGGATGCTCTGCACCTGCATAAATTTTTAATTTTTTTATCATTTTACGGCCAAGACGAGTTTTTGGAAGCATTCTTTCAACAGCAAGACGAAGAACTTCTTCAGGACTTCTATCCATCATTTCTGCATAAGAACGTTCTTTAATACCGCCAAGATAGCCAGTATGCCAGTAGTATTTTTTATCTCTTGATTTAAATTTACCTGTTGTAGCTATTTTATCAGCATTAACAACAACAACAAAATCACCTGTATCTATAGATGGTGTATAGATAGGTTTGTTTTTACCCATAAGGGTCATAGCGATTTTAGATGCCAGTCTTCCTAATATAACATTTTCTGCATCATAAAGATACCATTTTTGTTCGAAGGAGCCTGGTTTAGCCCATGTTGATTTCATAATTTATAAATCCTCATTCATTCATTAGATTTTTTTAAATAAAATATTAAACATTGTCAAGAGAAAACATTAAATTTTCCCTTCTTTTCCCTAATATAATATTAGAAACCTTTTTTCCTTTCTCTAATACGAGTAGCTTTACCACGTAACGCACGGAGATAGAAAAGTTTAGCCCTGCGAACACGACCAGTTCTTTTAAGCTCTATACTGTCAATACGAGGAGAATAAAGTGGGAAAGTTCTTTCAACACCTATATCACCAACAACTTTACGAACTGTAAATGTGCTGCCAACTCCTCCTCTGTGTATTCTGATAACAACGCCTTCATAAGGCTGAACACGTTCTTTGTTACCTTCTACGATGCGGAAATTTACGCGAACTGTGTCGCCTGAGCGGAATGCTGGCACAACTTTCGCCATATATTCAGACTCAACCGCCTCGATGATTTTGTTTTTCATTTTATTCCTCCTGAAATATCTTATATTTCTGTAATTCTATCAAGAAGTATTGCTACAGCACTGCGAACTGATAAGTGGTTAAATTCACCAACCCCCTCTATCGGTTCCACAATATAATCTGCTGTTTCTAAAACTTCATCTGCAAAGCCCCAGCCGGTTCCAAAAATTAATAAGACAGGCTGCTGCTCAGCTATCACACCTAACTCTCGTGCTGTAATTGTTGCCCTGTCAGGCCTTGCTGTTGTGGCAGCAATTATTGGGCGTTTTTTATGACGCTTTTCAATATCCAGCACCGCTTCTAAAAAGCTGTCCTTTAACTCTGTATGAGAAAAGGCCTCCATTCTGTTTGGGTTATAGGTAGAGCCAAAACCATCCATCCAGTGATTAATAACTCTTGATGCTATCTCCCTTTGAGCTTCAATAGGTGTTACTACATAATATTTTTCTACACTGTATGTTCTACAGCTGCGGGAAATATCGTGCAAATCTAAGTTAGTTATAGCTGTTGCAACTATATCCCCTTGTTTATCTTTCATTGGGTAGTGCATTAAAGCAACATTTAATTTAAGCTTTTTACTTAAACCGCGTTTTTGCTCTGCACATACTTTTTTTCTGCTTTCTATATCAAGCTGCGAAATATCAAGCAAATCAGGCCTGTTTTTACGTGTAATTTCAAGAGATTTTTCCCTGCGCCAGTTTAAAATCTCTGCATGATTGCCGCAAGTTAACACATCAGGCACTTTTAAACCTTTATACTCTGCCGGCCGTGTATAGTGAGGATACTCAAGCATCCCAGTAGTAAATGACTCGTCTTCTGCACTTGTTTCATCTCCAAGCACCCCCGGGACTAAACGGGCAATGGAATCTATGGCAGTAACTGCAGCTATTTCCCCACCAGTAAGTATATAATCACCAATAGACAGCTCCATATCTACTACAAGCTGCCTTACACGCTCATCTACCCCTTCATACCTGCCGCAGATAAATGTTATATTATCATAGTTTGCAGCAAGCTCCTCAGCTTTTTTTTGAGTGAATTTTACACCGCGCGGGTCTAAAAGCACCACAAACGTATCTGATTTTTCTTTTAGAGCAGATACAGCATCACATATAGGCTCCGGCTTCATTACAAGCCCTGCTCCACCACCATACTGATAATCATCTGTTATTAAATGGCGGCCCTCAGCATAATCTCTTAAATTAATAGAATTAATGCTGATAATTCCTTTTTCTACAGCCTTTGATATTACACCCTGCTTAAATACAGCATCTATCATTTCAGGAAAGATAGTTACTACATTATAAGTCTTCATATACTAACCCCTGCTCTGATATTAAAACATACTTATCATCTGTATTTATTTCAAGCACATGGTCTTTATTGTTTGATATTAACGCATATCTTCCGTCGTTTAAAGCTATGCGGAAAATATCTGTTGAGCCTGTTTCCATAATATCTATAAGCCTGCCTATTTCTTTTTTATCTGATAAAATAACTGGAAGATTTTCTATTTCAAACCAGTATACTTCATCACTTTCAGGTTTTGGCAGCATATCTTCTGTTATAGATACGCTTAAACCTTTCAGCTTTGCAGCATCGCTTTCAGAAGTAATGCCTTTTAAGCGGGCTATTAATAAATTATTATGCTCCCTAATATCTTCAATTTTCAAAGACCTTTTTAACTCATTATTTTGAGTTAATAATAAAAATTCCATTTGGCTAAAAAGTTCAGGGTGGCTCGTGTTTGGCTTAATTTTAAGCTCACCATCAAGCCCATAAGTGCCTGCTATTCTGCCTATGGAAATAAACTTCATACAATACCTGTTATAATATACTATTCAACAATTTCTAAACCGTAGCGTTCGCCTTTGCGTGCAGAAGCTGCTGCTATTATAGAACGGATAGATTTTGCTGTTCTTCCTTGTTTGCCGATAACTTTACCTAAATCGCTTTCAGCAACATGGAGTTTTAAAACTTTACCTTTTTCATTTTCCCCTTCTTCAATTTGTACCTGGTCAGGGAATTCTACTATAGATGTAACAATATATTTAACTAATTCTTTCATACTTATTTTCCAGCGTTTACTTTATTTTTCAGCAAATTTTTTGATAATGCCTAATTTGCTCATAAGGCTTTTAGCTGTATCAGTTGGTATAGCACCTACTGAAAGCCATTTTAATGCTTTTTCTTCATCAATTTTTAATTCTGTTTCATTTGGTAATGGGTTATATGTGCCGATAACTTCAATAAAAGCACCATCACGTCTGCTTCTAGAATCCGCAACTACTATACGGTAGAAAGGACGTTTTTTGCGACCCAAACGCATTAGTCTAATTTTTGTTGCCACTTATGCCTCCTAATTAATATAGACTTTGGTCTATCTTTAATTTTAATTATTTTTAATTTTATATTTAAACAGTAAAACTGATTAAAATTTCATACCTTTCATAATTTTTGCCAAATCTTTCATATTCATATCTGGCGTTTTGCCGCCTACTTTACGGCTTACTTTTTTCATCATTTTATTCATATTTGTAAGCTGGTCTATTAATTTATTAACTTCATTAACTGAAACACCAGCACCGCGAGCAATCCTTTTTTTACGGCTGCCGTTTAGAGGGTCCTGCTTAGAACGCTCTCTTTTTGTCATGCTGTATATAATAGCCTGAGTGCGTTTTATACGTGATTCGTCAATATCTGCACTGTTTATTTTTGGCAGGCCTGGAATAAGCTTTAATATGCTTTCAAGAGAACCCATTTTATTCATCATAGAAAACTGCTTTAATATATCGTTATAATCAAGACCGGTTTTTATTTTACCAGCCATATTTTCAGCATCTTCTATATCTATAACTTCCTGAGCACGTTCAACAAGAGATACAATATCACCCATGCCTAAAATACGAAATGCCATTCTATCAGGGTGAAAAAGTTCAAACTCATCTGGTTTTTCGCCTGTACCTATAAACATTAATGGCTTGCCTGTTGCATACCTAATTGAAAGCGCTGCACCGCCCCTTGCATCACCATCTGTTTTTGTTAAAATAACACCTGTAATTTCAAGACGGTTATTAAATTCTGTGGCAGCGTTTACTGCATCCTGGCCAGTCATTGCATCAGCTACAAAAAAGGTGTAGTGTGGTGCAACTGCTTTTTTTACATTTTCCACTTCCTGCATAAGCTCTTCATCAATATGGAGCCTGCCGGCAGTATCTATAATAACCACATCTTTTGCGGCTTTTTTAGCATATTCTAAACCATCGCGGGCAATTTTAACTGCATCTTTTGAAGATTTATCAGAATAAACATCTATATTTAAATTTTTACCTAAAACTTCCAGCTGGTCAATAGCTGCAGGTCTGTATATATCTGCTGCTATCAGTAAAACATTTTTACCTTCTTTTGCAAAATATCTGCCCAGTTTGCCTGCACTTGTAGTTTTACCAGAACCCTGCAAACCTGAAAGCATAATAATTGTAGGTGGTATAGGTTGTAATGGAATTGACGGCTCGTAATCTTTACCGCCAAGGATGTCCACAAGATTATCGTGAACTATTTTGATAAACTGTTGAGCTGGAGATACACTTTTAATAACAGATTCACCAAGAGCAGCTTCCTGCACTCCTGATACAAATGATTTCACAACTTTATAGTTAACATCCGCCTCAAGTAAAGCCATGCGAACCTGTTTAACAGCTTCTGCAATATTCGCTTCACTAATGCGGGCCTCCCCTTTTAAGCGTTTAAATACGCCGGAAAGCTTTTCATTTAAATCCGCAAACAAGTTTCAATCTCCTGCGTCCTATTCTTTTGTATATTCCCTAAAATATATAAAGGGATATTCTTTATATATAACTTCTCTTGATTTGTCAAGCAAAAAATTAAAAAATATATAAGAATAAAATATTTATTTAACTTTACATATTGAATATTATTTTATAATATATAAATCAGGTGATTATATGGATAAAAAAGAGCTTACAGAACAGGAAATACGCACGCGTTATATTACACCAGCAATCAAAAATGCAGGCTGGCAGGAACATCAAATCAGAGAAGAATATAAACTAACTGATGGCAGAATAATTGCGCGCCATAATGCATGCAGGCGTGATATTAACACTATTAAACGAGCAGATTATATTTTATTTTATAATTTTCATACACCTATTGCAGTAATTGAAGCAAAAGACAATAAGCATAAATTATCAGACGGTATACAGCAGGCTTTAGGATATGCAGAAATGATGAATATTCCATTTGTTTTTTCATCAAATGGTGATGGCTTTCTTTTTCATAATAAATATAGTAATGCAAATGAAAAAATTGAAAAAGAAATTAAACTTTCTGATTTTCCTTCCCCTGATGAACTTTGGGAAATATATAAAAAGCATAATAATATAGATAATGAAAAAGAAAAACAATTAAGCTCTAATTATTATATAGATAATGGCAAAATGCCTAGATATTATCAGCTAAATGCGATAAATAGTGTATATAATGCAATCGTTAATGGGGAAAAACGAGTTTTTCTTGTTATGGCAACAGGCACAGGCAAAACTTATGTTGCTTTTCAGATTGCATGGCGTCTGTGGAAAGCTGGTTTAAAAAAGCGTATATTATTTCTTGCTGACAGAGAGGCACTGCGAGACCAAACATATACTGGTGATTTTTCGCCATTTAAAAAAAAGATGACTATGGTAACCCATAGAAAAATAGATAAATCTTATGAAGTATATTTGGCACTTTACCAAAGTATGACAAGTAATGATGACACAAAAAATATATTTACGCAGTTTAGCAAAGATTTTTTTGATTTAGTAATTGTTGATGAGTGCCACAGGGGAAGTGCAAAAGATGACAGCTTATGGCGTAAAGTTTTAGAATATTTTGATAATGCTGTGCAAATTGGTCTTACTGCTACCCCAAAAGAAAATAAAGAAGTATCTAATATTTCATATTTTGGAGAGCCAGTTTACACATACTCTTTAAAACAGGGTATAGAAGATGGTTTTCTTGCACCATATAAAGTAATACGCGTAATATTAGATAAAGATGTAGAAGGCTTTCGCCCAGTATTAAACCAAAAAGATAAGTATGGAAATATTATAGATGATAGAGAATATAACGATAAAGATTTTGACAGAACTCTTATTTTAGAAAAGCGCACAGAAATAGTTGCAAAATATGTATCAGACTTTTTAAAATCCCATAAAATGCGTATGGCTAAAACAATATTTTTCTGCATAAATCAGGAACACGCTGCACGTATGCGGCAGGCTCTCGTTAATGAAAATGCAGATATGGTAAAAATAAATGATAAATATGTTATGCAAATCACAAGCGATAATGAAGAAGGAAAAAATCAGATAGAAAATTTTTGCAATAAAAATTCTCCATATCCTGTTTTAGTAACAACATCAAAACTTTTATCTACTGGGGTAGATACAAAAACTGTGGAAGTCATAGTTATTGACAGCAATATTGAAAGTATTATTGAATTTAAACAAATTATAGGCAGAGGCACAAGGCTTGTAGAAGAAAAAAATAAGCTTTACTTTACTATAATAGATTTTAGAAATGTTACGCGTCTTTTTGCGGACCCTGATTTTGACGGCGAGCCGCTTAAAAGTGAAGAATATGAGATAAAGAAAAAGGAAAATGAATATAAATTTGATAATGATGATATTTCTGCAGTAAACGCAGCAGAAACAGAAGAAAAAACAGAACATACTCTGCCAACAGAAGATAATGGACCTAAAAAATATTATGTTGATAATGTAGAAGTATCAATATTAAAAGATATAGTAAAATATGTAGATTATAATGGTAAACTTGTAACAGAATCATTTAAAGACTATACAAGGAAAAATTTAAAAACAAAATATGCAACACTTGATAAATTCTTACAGGCTTGGAACAGTGCAGAAAAAAAATCTATAATAATAGATGAAATGGAAAAAGCAGGCATATTTATGGACGAATTAAAAGCGAATATAAAAAAAGATTTAGACCCATTTGATATGCTCTGCCATATAGCATACGATAAACCGCCATTAACAAAAAAAGAGCGTATAGCAAACGTAAAAAAACGCAATTACTTTGCAAAATATGGCGCTAAGGTGCAGGAAGTAATAAATGCCCTGCTTGATAAATATGCAGAAACAGACATACAAAACCTTGAAACAATAGAAATATTAAAATTAGAGCCTGTAAATAAAATAGGCAACCCAATGTATATATTAAATACAATATTTAAGGGTAGAAAAAATTTTGAAAATATAATAAAAGAATTAGAAACTGAAATTTATGCAGCATAAGGTGTAGAAAATGGCAATATCAGGCTTAACAAAAGCATTAAAAGATATAATGAGAATGGATGAAGGTATTAACGGTGATGCTCAATATATAGGGCAGATTACATGGCTTTTATTTTTAAAAGCTTTTGATTATAAAGAGCAGGAATGGGAAATTTTAGAAGAAAACTATAAACCTGTTATGCCAACAATGTATCAGTGGCGTAACTGGGCTGCAAATGATGAAGGAATTACAGGTGATGAGCTTTTAAAATTTATTGAACACATGTTTGATGATATTAAGTCCCTTGAAACTTATGATGATAAAACAAAGCGTAAATGGCTTTTAAAAACTACTATAAATGACGTTATAAACTATATGAAATCAGGCACGCTTTTAAGGCAGGTTATTAATAAATTAAATAAAGAGCTTGATTTTGCATCTATGCCAGATTTTCATTTATTTAATGATATATATGAAACAATGTTAAAAGACCTGCAAAGTGCAGGTAAATCTGGTGAATTTTATACGCCGCGCCCTGTTACTAAATTTATAGTAGAAATGGTTGACCCTAAAATTAATGAAAAAGTATTAGACCCTGCATGCGGAACAGGTGGTTTTTTAACAAGCGTAATAGATAGATATACTCTTAACACTCAGGAAGATTACAGGCTTTTACAATCTAATATTAAAGGTATAGAGAAAAAGCCGTACCCACATATACTTTGTGTAACTAACTTACTACTGCACAATATTGATGTGCCAAATATAATAAATGATAATACACTTCGCACACCTGTTGCTGATTATAGCGATAATGATTTAGTAGATATTATTGTAACAAACCCACCTTTTGGCGGAGCCGAAGAAGACGCTGTTACAAGTTCTGTACCAAATGATTTAAGGTCAAAAGAAACTGCTGATTTATTTATGGTGCATATTATGTATTTATTAAAAGAAAATGGAAGATGCGGAATAGTTCTTCCTGACGGCTTTTTATTCGGCGGTAATGTTAAAACAAGCATTAAAAAGAAACTTTTAGAAGAATGTAATCTACATACTATTATAAGGCTGCCTAATGATGTATTTGCGCCATATACAAATATTAATACTAACCTTTTATTTTTTGAAAAAGGTAAAAAAACAGAAAATATTTGGTATTACAGGCTTGAAATGCCAGAAGGATATAAACATTTTTCAAAAACACGCCCTATGCTTGATATTCATTTTGACCCTGTGCGCGCCTGGTGGAATAATAGAGAAATCAGTGATGTATCGCAGCTTATAAGCATAGATGAAATAAAAGCAAATAATTATAATCTTGATTTCTGCGGATTTCCACATGAGGAAGAAGAAATATTAAACCCTTATGATTTCATTAATAACTACATGACAGAAAGAAAAGAAATATCAGCAAATATTGATAACCTGCTGCAGGAAATTCAAACTATTATGAAAAAGGATATATAGATGAAAGCAGCAGATTTAAGAAAATCTATTTTACAGTATGCAGTAGAAGGAAAATTAGTGCAGCAGAATATTCATGATGAACCTGCAAGCCTGCTTTATGAAAAAATAATAGCAGAAAAAGAAAATCTTTTAAAGCAGGGTAAAATAAAGAAAGAAAAACCACTGCCACCTATTACTGATGATGAAATACCTTATGATATTCCTAACAACTGGAAATGGGTCAGACTTGGGGAAAT
>DXAQ01000127.1 GCA_019116905.1 Candidatus Mucispirillum faecigallinarum
GAATAAAATATGGTTTTTTTAATATTTATTACAGGTATAATTTTTATATATATAATAAATTATATATTTAATGACGGTATGCAGACATATAGTTTGTTTGATTCTATACCTTATTACTTAAATGAATATATAATGATAGATGTTATACCATATTCTATAATATGTATGACCTGCTACTTTGTTTTAAAGAAATATAAAAAAGAAAACAGCAATGCAGTAATAAGTGGATTGTTTAATGGTGTTTTTTTATTTTTACTGTTATTTACTTTCATAGAAAGAAAAGCAGGAAAAAACCTGGATTTTTTAAATATATATGAAACTTATGACCATATTGGATTAATTTTATTTGCAATACTAATAGGTATAATTAGTTTTATAAAAACAACAAGCAAAAAAAATGACAAAACTGAAATAAATAAAGAAGAAAATAGGATTGTAAAGCCGGAAGAAAAAGTCGTGCAAAATTTAAATATTATAGGAAAAGATTTTTATAAATTAAATATAATAGGTTTTATATCAACTATACCAGTAGTTATTTTTAGAATAATATATTATATGATGAAGCAATCAATGTAATTGTTTCACGTGAAACATTAATGAAAAGGAAGGAAAATGGAAAAAAATAAGTTAAAAACAGGAATAATAATTATAATAATAGTAAATTTAATAATTATTGGAAAAACAGGTTATTATTTATTTAATCCAATATATAATAGTAATGATGATTCAAACATTAGCAGCATTTATTTTGATAATGAATTATGGAGAAAGTAAAAGAAAAAACAGCACTTTTGATATGAAAAAATATTATTTAACAACTATTATAACAGGGTTAATATTGATTGTATTATTTAGAATGATAATAGTAGTTATGCAGGTAGCTGCAGAAGAAAATCAAGAGTTATATTATTTATACGAATTATCAAGACCATTTAGTTATTCAAGTATACAGTCAGATTTATTAAATAATATTAGTCTTTTTATTACACTAGTAGTAATGTTTTTATTAAGTATAAAAAGTGAGAATAAAACACAAGAAGAAAATAACATTTTTAATAATACAGATAGATATAGAATAAACAGCATAATAAATGAAGGAACAACAAATAAATATACAGCTCAACTGTCTGGAATAAAAGCAGGATTTATAATACTTATATGTAATAAAGCAGCAGACTTATTACTTGAGTATGTATATACTTTATGAATCGTTAGAATTATGCTATGAACAAGAAAAACAAATATTAATACAATTACAGAGATATATTGTTTATATTACTATTAAGATATGTAATAATATTATAAAAGAAAACAAAGAAAAAATGAAAATGTGGAATAAAAAGATATACTATAATAATATTATACAAATGAATATAATGAATAATGTATAATACGCTTTATAAACAGCAACAAAACACTAAAAAATTGATACAATATTCATAACAGGTAAAATATAAGTTTTTACAAAGGAGATAAAATATGAGTAAAATAAATAAAAAACAAGGAATCGCAGCGATTATAATAGCATATATATTAATGCTGTATAATAGTGATGATATTTATAACATATTCAGTAATTATACCGCAGAATTTATAATAAATTTATTAATGACATTTGCAGCATATATTTTAATATTTACTTATGGCAGTTGGAAAGTGAAAAAAAATAAAATCAATGAAACGGTATATTATATAAGTACAATGATTTCAGGTATATTTTATTTAGTAATAATATATGTAACAATGATAAATCCTTACATATTTAATTTAAATATGGATAAATTATATATGTTAATAAGTAACGAAGTAACGTATATATTTATAGATTCAGTCAGCATATTTGATTATAATGATATAATATATAAATATGCAGGTATATATGCTGGATTATTGATTATGACAATAATTTCAGCTGTATTAAGTAATAAAGAGGGAATAAGTGGAAAAAATGATAATAATAAAATCAATATAGATTATAATGCAGTAAACCAATATAATTTTCAAAACATAGAAAATGATAATGATATATATTTATTAGCAGGTGAACAAAAAGCAGGTAAGGCAGCAAGTATAATAACTGGTATGAAAGCAGGGTTGATAATAATAATGTGTCGTGGAATGAGTGGAATATTACTGGTTATATACCATGAGATAATGTATTTATTATATAAATAAGAAGAAAATATAATAAAAGAAATGAAACAATAAAATAAAGAAGTGATAAAAAAATATGAAATATGAAAAAGGATATGATGTAATAGTAATAGGTGGAGGCCATGCAGGTTGTGAGGCAGCACTTGCAGCATCTAGGATGGGGGCGAAAACACTGCTTTTAACTTCCACAATAGACAGTATTGCCCAAATGAGCTGCAACCCAGCAATTGGGGGGCTTGCAAAAGGTAACCTGGTAAAAGATATTGATGCGCTGGGCGGCGAAATGGCAAAAAATATTGATGAGGCATGTATTCAGTTCCAAATGCTGAACAGTAAAAAGGGGGCAGCTGCTAAAAGTTCACGAGGCCAGGCAGATAAAAGAATATATGTTAGAAGAATGATAAATCTTTTAATGAATCAGGAAAATTTAGATGTTAAACAGGGAGAGGCTGCAAAGCTGCATATAAAAGATAATGAGATACATGCTGTTGAAAATATTTGGGGTGAAATATTTAAGTGTAAAAAAGCAGTTATATGCACAGGTACATTTTTAAATGGAAAAGTATTTATTGGAGAAACAAGTTACCCTGCAGGCAGAACTTATGAAAAGCCGTCTATTGAGCTTGCAAAATCATTAAAAGAGGCAGGGTTTACTGCCGTCAGGTTAAAAACTGGAACACCTGCAAGAATAGATATCCGCACAATAGATTATTCAAAACTTGAAGTATATGAAATGGACGGGGAGAAAACACCTTTTTCATTTGAAAATGAAAGTTTTAAGCTGCCCCAGATAAAATGTTATGCTACATATACAAATGAAGAAACACATAAAATAGTGCAGGAAAATATACACAGAAGTATATATTATAACTCAAAAGATAAAGGCATAGGGCCTAGATACTGCCCAAGCATGGAAGATAAAATTGCAAAATTTCCAGAAAGAACAAGGCATCAGATAATTTTAGAAAGAGAAGGTTATGAAAGCAGGGAGGTATATCCTAATGGGTTTTCTACATCTTTGCCAGTTGATGCACAGCTTAAAGCATACAGGACAATTAAAGGGCTTGAAAAATGTGAGTTTATAAAGCCAGCATACGCAATAGAATACGAGGCATTTCAGCCAACGATATTATACCCAACTTATGAAACAAAAATTATTAAAGGGTTGTATTTTGCAGGCCAGATAAACGGCACAAGCGGCTATGAGGAGGCAGCTTGCCAGGGGCTTATGGCAGGAATAAACGCAGTACTTTCGCTGGATAATAAAGAGCCATTTATATTAGGCAGAAATGAAAGCTATATAGGAGTATTAACTGATGACCTTGTAACAAAAGGAGTTGATGAGCCATATAGAATGTTTACTTCCCGTGGAGAATACAGGCTGCACCTAAGGGAAGATAATGCAGAATACAGGTTAATAGAATATGGCAGAAAGTTTGGTTTAATTTCTGAAGAAAGGTATAAAAGGTTTTTAAAAGAAAAAGAAAATGTATTTAATGAAGTAGAAAAATTTAAAACTGAAACAATAAGATTAAAAGAAAATAGAGAAAAGCTTGAAAAATATGGTATTAATCTTGACAGGGGAATATCATGCTATGAGTTTTTAAAGCGGCCTGAAACAAGTATAGAAATGATTTACGATATGGGCCTAACATCACTTACAGGCAGGCAGGCAAAACAGATAGAAACTATTATAAAATATTCAGGATATATAAGCCTGCAGGAAGAAGATATTAAAAAATATAAATCATTAGAGGATAAAAAAATACCAGATAATTTTGATTACAGTAATATTCCAGGGTTAAGGCGTGAATATAAAGAGAAGTTAAGTAAGATAAAACCAAAGACTTTGGGGCAGGCTTTAAGGATACCTGGTATGAGCATGTCTGCAATATCAATACTTGAAATAGCTATAAATAAAGAGAAGAAAAATGTATAATTTAATAAAAACAAACGAAATAATAGAAAAAAAACTTGAAAAGTTCTATGATTTACATGTAAACTGTCAAATAAACTTAACTGCTATTAAGGAAAGAGAAGAATTTTACTTGAAACATTATTATGATAGTATATACTATTTCCAGCAGTATGAAGCGCCACAAGGCAGTCTTGCAGATATAGGCAGCGGCGGCGGTTTTCCTGGTATTGTGTTAGGGATATTTTATCCCGATTTAAAAATAACATTAATAGAAAGCATAGGCAAAAAATGCAGGTTTTTAGAGCAGGCAGCAGATAAGCTGCAGCTTAAAAATATAGAAGTATTAAATACAAGAGTAGAAAACATAAAAAATAGAAGTTTTGATATAATAACAGCAAGAGGTGTATCTACTGTTAAGGAGCTTTTAAAAAACTCATTTAATATATCAAAACAAAATACTAAATGGGTAATGTATAAGGGTGAAAAACTTGATGAAGAATTAAAAGAGGCATTACCTGTAATAGAAAAGCGAGGTTTAAATGTTGAAAAAGTTAGGATTGAATCACCAATTACAAGGACTTACTGTATTATTCATTATTAGCCTGATGATAATATTAAGCGGCTGTGCAACAAAAGGGCAGGTTAGCAGTAAAACATTTTATCCAGAATATTATGCTGCACGTCAGCTGCAAAATCAGGATATATTAAAATTAAGAGAATTAATGGTAAACCCTGATTTATTTATTGCTGATTCAGCTACACTTTTATTAGGTTCATATTACTTATACTATGGCGATAAAAACTATGGTAAGCAGTTAATAGATAGAAGTTACAATTCTAAAAACCTTGATGAAGAAATGACAATATTTGGCCAGCTTTGGAAAATGGAATCACTTTTAAAAGACGGAGAAAAAGGTGCAGCCATTAATATGGCAACAAGTATAAAAGAGATGAGAAGAACACCTGTATTTATGAGAGTAATACAAATCTACTGTAACCAGCTTGGAATACTTGTTATCGGGGACGGAGAAATAAATGCTTGTATTGATACAGCAGTAAACGGCAAAGAAAAATTTAAAGAAATAGCAGCAGATAATATTGAGGAGCAGCCTCTGCCTATTAAAACAGATAATATGAGTTATGAAGAATATTTAGAGGCAATAGGTATAGGTGGTGCAGTTGATAATGCAGAAAATATGGAATCACAGGCAGAAACACTGCAGGAAATAGAAATCAAACCAGATGCAAAAATAAATATTACAGGCGGCGATATATTTGATGATGTAGCATCTGGTATGATATATGGAATTGGAAAATATAATAATAATTATCAAATACAGCCTGTAACAGATTTTGCAGCAGATGAAGAAAGTAAAACAGATATGCTTTTAAGGTTAAATACACTTGATTTATACATAAGCGGAACAAAAACTAACTTAGGAGTAAACTGGTTACAGCTTAGCGAAATAGCAAATGGATTAAAAATAGTTAAGAATAAAGAGCGTGCAGTTATAATTACAACAGAGCAGCATGAGCAGCATGGCAGGATAATTGCTGATGCATTTAACAGCGCAGGTAAAAAAGCGAATATTGTTAAAACAACAGACAGGTACCAGACAGAGCTGCAAAATATTCTGCAGAATGAAAAAGATAAACCTTATGTAATAATCATTATGGCAGATGAAAAAGAAATATTAGATATAATACCGATAGCAAAATACTGGCAGGTAAACAGCACATTACAGGACGTATTAGTTATGACAAGCTACATACCAGAATATGATATAACAAATGAACAGCGTTCATATTTTAAAGGTATATATATTCTTACATCTGCATACCTTGTGGCAAATGATGAATATATGAGAGTATCTCGTGATTATGAAGGTTTTAACGGCATGCCAATGAGTGGTAAAAGTGCGATAGGTTATGATATTATTACCTACATTAATAAAATAGTAAATAAAGATGAAACAGGTCAATACATAACAAGTATAGATGATGTAGTGAACGGCTATGCAGTACGCTCTCCTGTTTTACTTTATGTAGACGGCTATAAATTAGTGGAAAAAGAAAAATTTAAACCAGTAATAGAGGAACAAAAGGCACCAGAGCAGAATAATACTGAAGAAGATACGGCTGCTCAGGAATAAGGATATTGAATGAAGAAAAGTAAACTAAGTATAATATTAGCTTCTGCTATGGTTATCTCAGGCTGTGCAGGAGCAGTAAACCAGCAGATAAAAGAAACTTTAAGAGAGGCAGATAAGGTTGTAAAAGAAGATTCTGATTATTATGAAATATTTACAGCAATAAGCGACAGTACTTTGCCGCTGCCTGATTTAAGTATATATTCATCATATTCAAATGATGATGTATCAGAAAATAATCAGTATTATGAAGAATTTAAAGAGTTTAATGTGCCAATGGCAATGACAGGCAGAGTAAATGCATATATAAAATATTTTACAGAGCGTGTGCCATCAACTACTCAAAGCTGGCTTAACCGTTCTAATAAATATATGTATCTTGTAAAAGACATATTTTTACAGGAGGGTCTTCCAAGTGATTTAGTAGTGCTTGCGTTTACTGAAAGCGGATATAATACTCATGCAGTAAGTCAGGCTGGTGCAACTGGTATGTGGCAGTTTATGCAGGGCACTGGTAAAATGTATGGTATGGAGCAGAACTTTTGGATAGATGAACGCAGAGATTTTGAAAAGGCAACACGAGCAGCAGCAAAATATTTAAAATCATTATATGAAAGATTTGGGGACTGGTATTTAGCACTTGCTGCATATAATGCAGGTCCTACAAGAATGGCAAAAGCAATTCAGAAACATGATACAAATGATTTCTTTAAAATATCAAGCAGAAATACGTTAAAACTTGAAACAAGAGATTATGTTCCAAAATATTTAGCACAGCTTATTATATATAAAAACTATTTAAAATACGGCTTTACGCCGCCAACAGATATGCCCCTTCTTTTTTCTACTATTGAGGCGCCAGCATCAACAAATATTTACTGGCTTGCAGATGAGCTTGGGGTAAGTTATGAATTAATGCGTGATTTAAACCCGGCATTAAAACTGCCGATTACACCGCCTGAGCCGTATAAAATAAGAGTGCCTTATTTAAAAGATGAGGAAAGTAAAAAAATAATAGCAGCAGCAAATAAAGAAAAACGTGCAGGATATAAAATATATGAAGGCAAACGTGGTGAAAGCGTTGCAGAAATTGCCAGAAAATTTGACGTATCAAAAGATGATATATTAAGAGTAAACGGCATAAAAAGGGAAAGCCTTTTAACTGCACGAAAAGTGTTTATTCCAATAAAAGAATACAGCAACTTAAAAATAGATAATATGTTTGCGCAGGTATTAAGCAAGATTGACCCAAAATATTATAAAGTTAGAAAAGGTGATACATTTATCGGTATTGCCCATAACCATAATATGCGTATGAAAGATTTGCAAAGGTTAAACCCAAATGTACGCCCAAGCAGAATATATCCAGGGCAGTATATAATGGTTACAAAAGACGGATATACTAATGTAAGCTATGCAGCAAGAAAAGCATCACGTCAGGTAGCAAATGTTAAATACAGGGTAAAAAGTGGCGACTCTCTTTGGAGCATAGCTAAAAAATTTAATACATCAGTTGCCAGTATAAAAAATATAAATAGATTAAAATCATCTAATATTTATGCAGGCAGAGTATTAACTATTAAGAAAAATGTAAGGTAAGAAAAATATGAAAAAATTTCTTATATTATTTATGATATTTGCAGTGAACTGTTATGCAGAAACAAAAGTAATTGACTGCACAAAAAATACTATGGTTGAATTTGGTATATCTAAAGAATATATAAATAAAATAAAGCAGGAGCAGGGTGAAGATGCCCTTTATGTAATTGCTGATGACCAAAATAATTATTCATTTCAAGCTCAAAACTATGCAGAAGAAAATAATATAGAAATGGAATTTATAAATTTTGAAGAAATAGATACAGTAATTTTTAAAGCAGGTAAAAAAGAGTATAAAGTACCTGTCAAAGATAATGACTGGACAATGTGGTTTTGCAGTAAAAATAAAAAGCCTGAAAAATCAGCTATCATTGATACAATCGATAAAGCAAAGGAATATTTTAAATAAATATTTTTTTACTTTTTAATTAGCTTATCTGCAAAGATAGAGTTAATATTTACTGTCATATTATCTTTTGTAAAATGGTATAACATATTAGTATTATTATCGCCGTCAGTAGATATTTCCATTATGGAATTAAAGAAAATATTATTTTTTTCATAAATAAATGAGTAATAAAAGATAGAAAGAGGCATATATCTTTTATAAGCCTTAATAGTTACAATATTATTTGCGATAGTAACTACTGGGTCATAAATATCTAATAAGTTAGAGCCGATGCATTGAAGATATTTTTTATTATCTTTCCAAAAGGATATAAAATACTGGCTTGTGCCTCTTGTTGCGCCGTCATATTCTGAATAATAATAAGTAATCATTTTAAAATCATCACCTGATAATTTTATATTTTCTACTTTTATTTCAGTTGCTTTTGGAAACTTAGGGTTTAATTTTAAATTGAGATATTCTACTGCATCTCTGCTATCCTGCACTTTATAATCATCAATAATTACAGGATTAAAAAAATTTTGAGCATATAAAGGTATGGCAGAAAAAAAAATAAAGGTTATAAGAATATATTTCATATTACACCCTGCAGATTATATTTATTTACCAGCAAGCATATTATTTACATGGAAACGAACTTCTTCCACTCCAATGTCAAGCATACATTTAAAATGTTTTTTATAGCAGTAGTTACTGCCGTGTATATGGCATGGTCTGCATTTTAGACCTGCATATTCTAATACTTTTGTATTTTTAAAAACAGGATAAAAGCCAAGTTCTTTTGTAGTAGGTCCAAAAATAGCAATAGTAGGAATATTTAAAGCTGTAGCAATATGCATGGGACCAGAATCAGTTGTAATAAAAATATCAGATTGTGCAATATATTCAATTAAGGCAGCAAGTGAAACTTTACCAGTTTTATTATAAGCCCCAGCAGGAATTTCTATTTCTCCATTTCCAACGTAGCATACATTTAAGCCGTCATCAGAAAGCAGGGCGCCAAGTTCAGTAAAAAATGGCCATTCTTTTGTATATTTTGAAGCAAATGGGTGGATAACGGCAGTATTATTTTTGTTAGGTTTATTAATATTAGGAAAAGGAAGATATGGACGCAGCATTTCAATGTCAGGCATATCTAATTTAAATGCTTTCATAAACGGCTTAAAATATTTCTGCACAGTATGAAGTGAAAGGCGAGATTTACAAAGCCTGTATTTAACAAACAATCTTCTTGCAATAGAGTTTTTATCATAAACGTAACTTTTACAGGAAGAAATAAGCCTTACAAAAAAGGAGCGTATATTTTTATGTAAATCAAAAACTGCGTCATAATTAGGCATAGTAGAGATAGTTTCATTTAAATCAATTAATGAATCGCCTTTTTTAATAGTATATATATTTCTAATATATGGAAAATCCTGCAAAACCCCTGCAAAATGGGAGTATGTAAGCAAATCAATTGCTATATCTTCTCCTATATTTTCTTTAACATATTTTAATACGCCTGTAATCAATACAATATCACCAAGAGAGCTGAACCTGATAACTAAAATTTCTTTCATTATTTATCCCTTTGTAAAATAGAAAGAGCTGCAATAATAACGCGGGAAGGTGCTATATCTTTCATACATTTAAAATGGCCTTTTGGGCATGTATGGCCACCATGTTTTCCACATGGTCTGCAGTCAATATCGTTATTTTCAACAACAATACTTTTTTCATCATAAGGGAAAAAGCCAAGAGATTTAACAGTTGGTCCAAAAACAGCCACAACAGGTGTGCCGCCTGATATTGCAATATGCATAGCGCCGCTGTCATTAGATATAAGTAAATCGCATGCAGAAAGGATTGCAGGCAGCTCTTTTAATGATGTTTTATATGCAAAATCGTAATATGGATACTGGAATAATTTTGCAAATTCATCAAGGCTTTCTTTATCATCTTTGCCGCCAAATAATGCTATTGCATAACCTTTATTATACAATTCTTCTGCAACGCGAGCAAAATATTCAACAGGATATCGTTTAGTAGGCCATACACTGCCTGGCGCAATACCTATAACTTTTTTATCAGGAGAGGCAGTGTGAAAATATGAAAGAGTATTATTTTTTAAATGCTCATCAATATAAGTAGTAAGTGGACCGCCAATTTTTTTTGCTTCATCAAGAGTAAAATCATCACATAATGCGCTAAGTATCATAAGGTTTCTTTCTACTTCGCAAAGCTCCTGTTTTTTTTCAACTCTTTTATTGAAAAGATAGCTCATAACAGCAGAAGAAAAGCCAACAATGTATGAATTTTTAACCATTGAAAAAAGAGTAGTAGAACGCAGTGATAAGTGTAAATCAATAATCAAATCAAACTGATAGGAAGAAATCACTTTTACAAACTTTAAAAGCCCTGAAAAACCTTTTTGAGTATTTCTTTTATCAAAGATAATAACTTCATTAATAAAAGGTACATTATAAAAAAGGTCAGCATGTTCTGGGCGCACGCAAAAAGATATTTTTGCATCAGGATATAAAACATGCAAAGCTCTTATCAGCGGTGTAGTAATAATAGTATCCCCTAAAAAAGCAGGGTTAAAAACAAGTATATTTTTAAATAGTTTATTCGGTTTCATAATTATATTGATACACACTTTTTTCTGATAATTCAAGTAGATTGATATAATTTAGCATAAAATTTGTAATATTAGATTTAAAACTAACTGCTTTATCATTTTCAGGGTTTAAAAACTTCATAAAATAACACTGTAAAGTAAGCCTTTTATCATCTGTTTTTTCATTATATAGAAAATCCTGATAAAGTGGAGCTTTAAGTGCTTTAAGATGCACTCTTATCTGGTGAGTTCTGCCAGTTTTTGGGTTTGCAAGTATTAAAGCGCCCTTATTATTTGATGATAAAGTATGAAAGGAAGTAACAGCCTTTTTACCGCTTTTAAAATTTATGCTGTATTTTCCATGGTTTGATTTAGCAATGGGCAGCATTAAAGTCTGGTCTGATATTTTATTTTTAGTAACTGCAAGATAGTATTTAATAACGGCAGATTTTTCAAACTGCATAGAAATATGCCTGTGCGCATATTTATTAAGAGCAAAAATCATTAAACCGCCAGTGCCTGCATCAAGCCTGTGGGTAACAAATACATTTCCATAATCACCCCTTAAAATATCTATTAGTGGGGTAACAGAATTATTTCTATCTGGAATAACATGTACACCGTGATTTTTCTGTACTACTAATATATTTTTATCTTTATATATTTCAATATAGCTGTAATTTTCCATGTAGGATTTATAATAAAAGAGAAGAAGTGTGTCAATAATAATTAATAAATATATAATTATCCTTGAAAAAATAGAATTAAATTTGTATATATATGAAAAAGCAGAGAAAGGATAATAACATGTTATACGGTAATTTAGAGGGCATCTCCCAAAAAATCATAAAACAGATAGAAAAGCTGGAAAATAAAAAAAGCCATGGCACAGATATAATCTCCATAGAGCTTTTAAAGCAGTTATGTTTGTATTCTTATGAAACAGGCAGACAGCTTGGTTTATTAATCAACAGGGCTGGCGGTATTGAATACGTTTTAGTAGGCAGCCATGATAGTATAATGATACCAGTCTTATCAAGGTTTAAGCTTGCCCCTGGCAGATTAAGAGGGTTAAGATTAATCCATACTCACCCAAAAGGCGATAAATTAGACCATGACGATATGGCAGACTTAGCACTTTTAAGGTTAGACAGCGTTACAGCATGCGCTATGGATAATAAAGGATATCCTGCATATCTTGATACTGCATATATTCTGCCCCCTGATGAAAATTCAACAGAAACAACCTTTGGCAGTTTAGAAGATAATGACCCATACAGCCAAAAAACAGACTATCCGTTATTTATAGAAGCATTAGATGATGAAATATCAAGAAAAACAGCAGGGCTGCATATATCAAAAGAGGGAGAGTATGCAGTAGTAACAGGTGTATTTAAAAGTAAAGAAGAATGTGATATAAATTTAGATGAGCTTGAAGAACTTGCTAGAAGTGCAGGAGTGCACATAATAGCGCGTATGCCTCAGGTAAAAAAGGAAATTCACCCAAAATATGTGGTAGGGCCAGGCAAACTAAGGGAGGCTGTTATTAAAGCGCTGCTTACAGGTGCAGAATATATAATTTTTGATAACAGCTTATCACCATCACAATCACGAGCCATAGCAGAATTTACTGAGCTTAAAATATTAGATAGAACACAGCTGATACTAGATATTTTTGCAAGGCGTGCAAAAAGTAATGAGGGTAAAATCAGGGTAGAGCTTGCCCAGCTTAAATATATCCTGCCGCGTCTTGGAGTAAAAGATGATTCACTTTCAAGGTTAACAGGTGGCATTGGCGGTAGAGGCCCTGGGGAAACAAAACTTGAAATTGATAAAAGAAGAATAAGCGATAGAATAGCATTTTTAAATGAAAAATTAAAAAAGGCAGAGCAGGCGCGGGATATACAAAGAGCAAAACGGGAAAAAAATTCACTGCCTGTTGTATCTATTATAGGTTATACTAACGCAGGAAAATCTACTCTTTTAAACAGTTTAACAAAATCAGATGTTTATGCAGATAACTTATTATTTGCAACACTAGATACATCAAGCAAACGTATAAGGTTTCCAAAGGAAAGGGATGTTATAATAACAGATACAGTTGGGTTTATAAGAGATTTACCTGCAAACTTAGCAGGTGCTTTTAAATCAACATTAGAAGAACTGCATAATGCAGATATGTTTTTACATGTGGTTGATATAAGCGATAAACATTTTAAAAAACATATAAAATCTGTAGAAACTGTGCTTGAAGAAATGGATTTAATGGAAAAAGAAAGAGTAATAGTTTTTAATAAAATAGATAAATTAAGTGAAGAAGAATTAGAAGAAATAAAAAAGGAATATAGTGATGCAGTATATGTAACTGCCTTTAAGCGTGCCACATTTAATGAAATGTTAAATAAAATAGGATATTACTTTTTTAAAGAAGGTATAGAGGGTTTTAATGATTAAGGCAGAAAATATATTGCAAAAAAGAATTGAATACTTTAAAAATAAAGAATATGAAAAAATTTACGATATATATAGCCTGGAAAGTGAATTTCGCAGATATTTTGAAAACAAAGAAATTTATAAAAAGCATTTTGAAAAGCTAATAGATACATTAGTGCCAGAATCTGTTGAAATTTATAAAGTTTTATATAATAATGAAAGAGCAGAAATACTGTTTTTAGAAAAATTAAGAGATTTAAAGGAAGATAAACTTATAAACTGCTATTCAAAATCATATTTAGTATTAGAGAATGGCAGCTGGAAAATATTAAAAGAAATAAGAGAAAGCACCTTAAACAAGGGCGTATAAAAGGGGTAACAGATGATAAAAGGAGTTTTAGCGTTATTATTAACTACACTGCTTTCAGTGCAGGCGTATGCTCAGACAGCAGAACAGGAACAGGAGCAAAAAGTTGCTGCACCAAACACTAAGAATAAAGAATTTTTAGGTGTCTTTTTTATTGAAACATACCCTGTTACAGGCTGTGAAATAATAAAAATCAGACCGTCCGTTATACGTTCTACAACAGAATTTAGAGCACCAGAAAGGGAAGAATTTAATAATAACAGAAATTTTAGTAAGGTTATGCATAAATATCAGGGTGATTTAATAGATGAGGCTCAGCAGATAGCAGAAAAAGAAGGCTATAATGCAATAATCGGCAGTAAGTTTTTAGTAAACACTCACTATCAGGGTGTAGCAAATCTGGGGGCAGTAGACGGCAATATCGGTTATGGAGTAGGCTCTATCACATATATTGGGCACCCTGTTTATATAGTTTGTGAAGATTTAGCAGGAAGTAATGAATAAAAACTATTGCATAATTTTAAGAAATCATTAAATTTATGAAATATTATATAATAAGTGAGGGTTAATATGCCAATATATGAATATCACTGCACATCATGCGGTAAAGATTTTGAAAAAATGCAAAGCATAACAGACGAATCAAGGGAAACAGAATGTACATACTGCGGTAAAAAAGCAGAAAGAAAAGTGTCTGTTACATCATACCATTTAACAGGCAGCGGTTTTTATAATACAGATAACAAAGCTGCTCCAAGCTGTGCCACTGGTTCATGCTGTGCAGGCGGCGCATGCGGATTAAATAAATAATATAAAAATAAATAGTTTTATAAGCCTTTTTAATCAATTTAAAAAGGCTTTTTCATTTTCAGTCTGATATATAATAATTTATCAAATAATCATAAAATATATAAAAATTCTTAATATATAACTATATAAATTCTTGCTATTTTTATCAAATTCTATTATTTTATAGGAATTAAGGAGTAATTATGAAAAAATTTATAGAAGATATATTTGATGAGGCAGTAAAAGCCCATAAAGAGTTTGCTCTTGACGGTGCACCAGTAATAGAAGAAATAGCAAAAACAATAGCAGAATGTTTTAAGAATGGCAATAAATTACTTATTTTTGGAAACGGCGGTTCAGCTGCAGATGCTCAGCATATAGCAGCAGAGTTTGCAAGCCGTTTTGTAATGGAAAGGCCGCCGCTGCCTGCTATCGCCCTTACAACTGATACATCGCTTTTAACAGCAGTAGGCAACGATTATTCTTTTGATGAAGTATTTGAAAAGCAGGTGTCAGCACTTGCAAACCCAGGAGATGTGGTTTGGGGCATATCTACAAGCGGCAATTCTGAAAATGTGGTGCGCGGTTTAAAACGTGCTATTAAGTGCGAGGCAGTAACAATAGGTTTTGCAGGCAGGGACGGCGGTAAAATGCCTGGATTATGCGACCATATACTTGTAGTAGAGCATCAGGAAACAGCAAGAATACAAGAAATACATATAATGAGTGCCCATATAATATGTGCATTAGTAGATGAAATAATGTTTGGCAGGTTTGCAGGTTAGGAATGTCTAACTACTTTGAATATCATAACGCATGGGGAGCATCAGCATCTTTTTTTGTAGTAAAGAAAAAAAGGAAAGGTGTTCCCTTGGTTATTTTTCTTCCTGAAAATAAATCAGTAATGGAAAGTGTAAAAAATGAATTAGAATTATTTTCTGATTTAAAAATATTAGATTATCCATCATACACTCAAAATCCTTTTGAGGAGGCAAGGCCCTTAAATCATATAATGGCTGCTAGAAGTAAAACACTTGAAAGTATAGTGCAGGAAAAAGATTTTATACTTTTAATTTCCCCATATTCTATGCTTAAAAAGATACCTTTTAAAAATGAGTTTATAGAAAGTGTTATTCATCTTGAAAAAGGGCAGATATATTCTCAGCAAAAGCTGGAAAAACAGCTTGATAAGTTAGGCTATATTCATGTGGAGTTTGTAACAGATGCAGGTGAATATACATTAAGGGGCGGTATAGCTGATATTTTTCCAGCAGGAAGTGCGGACCCTATCAGAATAGAATATTTTGATGATGAAGTTGAAAGTATTTTTACATATAATAAAGACAGCCAGTCAAGAAAAAAGGAGCTTGATAAAATAAGCATACTGCCTGTTGCTGATTTACTTGTAACAACAGAAGAATTTATAGAGGGACTGCAAAGCAGTAGTGAGTTAAAAGAAAAGGCAGAAAATTTTGGCAAGTTTGCAGGTTTTCACTGGCTTGCCCCATATATTCGCAAAGAGCAGTCAGATATTTTTGAATATTTAGGAGAGTTTGATACTGCATGCTTTATGAGCAGTATGCAGGACAGTATTTATGCTTATCATGATATAATAGAATCATCAATGCCTAATGAAATCCAAAAAGAATGTTTTATATCAGCAAAAGAAGCGGTAGAAAAATTAAGCAGAAATAATGTTTATATAATATCAGAAATAACAGACAGTGTGGAAAGTATTCCTTTAAATTTTGCAGGTTCAAAAACAAGATTTTCTTTTGAGAAAAAAAATCTATACCAGTCTATGACTAATGCGGCAGAAACGTTACTTTCTTTATTAAAAGATAAAATGAAAATAGTTTTTGCTGTGGAAAGCGAAAAGTTTACAGGTATTTTTAAAGATTTTTTAAGAGATTATGAAATATTTCCCCGTGAAATAAAAAAACTTTCAGAAATAGAGGGCCCCTCAATATCAATATACAGGAAACATATTTCAGGGGGCTTTATAGATAAGGAAAGCTCTTATGCATTAATATCTGATATGGATATATTTGGTTTTACAAAAAGGAAACCAAAAAGTAAGAAGAAAGATGCATTTAATACAAAACTTTCCGATTTAGAAGAAGGCGATTATGTAGTTCATGTAAACCATGGTATAGGTATATATCAGGGTATAAAGCACATGACTATTGCAGGCAGCGAAGGTGATTTTTTAGCAATCTTATATGAGGGGGACGATTTATTATATGTGCCACTTCATTCAATAGGCCAGCTGCAAAAATATATAGGCATACAAAACCAGCAGCCCCGTTTAAACAGTTTAAAAAGTTCTGCATGGCAGAAATTAAAAAAACATGCTAAAGAAAGTGCCAAACATATTGCAGAAGATTTGCTCAGGCTTTATGCAGAAAGAAAGGCAAGAAAAGGGTTTGCTTTTACAGATGACGGCTCATTAATAGAAGTATTTGAAAGGAATTTTGAATATACAGAAACAGAGGACCAGTTAAGTGCCATATATGATGTTTATAATGATATGGAAAGCGAAACACCAATGGAAAGGCTTGTATGCGGCGATGTGGGCTTTGGTAAAACTGAGGTTGCCATGCGTGCAGCATGTAAAGCAATAGCCTGCAGCAAGCAGGTGGCAGTGCTTGTACCAACTACAATACTTGCAAGGCAGCATTTTGAAACATTTACTGAAAGGTTTAAAGGTCTTCCTGTAAATATTGATTACGTATCAAGGTTTAGAAGTGATAAGGAAACCAAAGAAATATTTAAGAAAGTATTAGAAGGCAGTATTGATATATTAATCGGCACTCATAAAATCTTATCAAAAGATTTATCATTTAAAGATTTAGGGCTTTTAATAATAGATGAGGAACAGCGTTTTGGAGTAAGCCATAAGGAAAAAATTGCATCAATTAAGAGGAATGTAGATACATTAACATTAACAGCTACCCCAATACCAAGAACGCTGCAGCTTTCACTTTCAGGCATAAGGGATATGAGCATAATAGAGACGCCCCCTGAAAACAGGCTGCCTGTTGTTGTAAAAGTAATAAAAGGGCTTTCAGAAAGGATAAAAGCAATAAAAAGCGAGCTTGAAAGGGGCGGTCAGGTATTTTTTCTCCATAACAGAGTGCAGGATATAGAGGAGGAAGTAATAGAAATAAAGCGTGAACTTCCGCTTGCAAGGGTAGATTATGCACATGGGCAGATGGATGCAAAAACTATGGATAAAATATTATCATCATTTTATAATGGTGAGCTTGATGTGCTTGTTGCTACAACTATTATAGAGAACGGAATAAATATTCCTAATGTAAATACAATTATAATAAATAATGCTGCTCATTTTGGTCTATCTCAGCTTTATCAGTTAAAGGGCAGGGTTGGAAGAAGTGAAAAGCGTGGTTACTGTTATTTAGCGGTAGATGATTTTGCCAGATTAAACAGTATTGCTCAAAAACGGCTTTCAATTATTCAGCAGTTATCAGATTTAGGCAGCGGCTTTAAAATAGCCATGTATGATTTACAGTTAAGAGGGGCAGGCAATATTTTAGGTGCAGAGCAGTCAGGTTTTGTTGTGCGTGTAGGTTATGAGCTTTATGTTGCTATGATAGAAGAAGCAGTGCAGGAAATGAAAGGTGAGTATACAAATATAGCAGATACGGAGATAAATTCTAACATAGCCTACTTTATTCCAGCAGATTATATAGAAAATCCGCGAATAAGGTTTGATTTTTATAGACGTTTTGCAGATATTTATGATATGAATAGTATGCAGGAGCTTTTGCAGGAGATAGAATCAGGTTACGGAACGCTGCCTGATGAGGTATTAAATCTATCATTTATAATGCTTATTAAAAATTTTGCCAGTATGCTTGGGGCAGAAAAATTAATGCTTTCAAAATCTGGTGCTGTAAAAATTACATTTGCAAAAGAAACAAAACTAAACCCTGCTTTAATTGTTAAATGCAGTCAGGACAGGAAGATATTATACAGGTTTATTTCAGAGTATGAACTTTCACTGGCAGTAGAAAGCAGTGAGCCGTTAAAGGTAACAGCTGATTTTTTTCAGGATTTATATAATCTTTCAAGAGCGGATTAAGCTGTAAGGAGAGTAGATGAGAAAAGTAAGTATTTTAATAACTGTTTTATTGATTTTTATTTCAGGCTGTAATTTTTTTAAAAAGGAAACGAAGGAAGATACTGTAAAAACTGTTCAGGATAATAGAACTGCATACGTAGTGATTAATGGTAAAACATTATATACTGATGATTTTTTTAAATTTGCCTCAATTGCATTAAAAGAGATGAATAATAAAGATTTAGAAAATAATAATATTAAAAAGTTTCTTGTAGACAGCTTTATTGAGCATAATTTACTTTTGCAGGAGGCAGAGCGCAGAAACATAAAAGTAGATGAGAAAAAGATAGGGGCTGTAATAGAGAGTTTTTTATCGGAATCAGGCACGCAGGATTTAAAAGTATATTCTGGTTCATACGATACTGATGCAAAAGCGCTGGCAGAAATGCTGCGTGAAAAATTTATGGTGGAAACATTAATATATGATTTAATAAACAGCAATATAGATATTAAAGAAGATGAAATAAAGCAGGAATATAATCAAGTATATGGCACAAAAGAGCCTGAGCCGAAAGCCCATTTATTTCAAATATTTACAACTGATAAGCAGGTGGCAGAAAAAGCCATGGCAGAATTAAAACGAGGGCTTGCTTTTAATGAGGTGGCAGCAAGGTATTCAGAAGGTCCTGAAAAAGAAGAAGGTGGCGATTTAGGTTTTATTTCAGATGATGTGTATCCAGAAATATTTGGCGAGGCGTTTAAATTAAAACCAGGGAAAATAAGCGATATAGTAAAAAGCGAATATGGTTATCATATTTTTCTAGTTAAAGAATACCGCAGGCCTAAAAAAATAGATTATAACGATGTAAAAACACAAATACATTTTTCTCTTTATAATAAAGAGCAGGATAAAAAAATAGAGGAATTAGTTGATGAACTTTACAAAAAAGCAGATATTAAATATCTTACTGATATTGACTTTTCTAATTTTACCGCACCAGACAAAAGCAGAAGTAATAGGTAAGATAGAGGCTCATGTAGGTAACAGAATTATAACATCTTATGATATAGAAAGTTTAGACCCTGTTACTTATAAAAAAATATTAAATATACCAGATGAAACAACAAGGGAAACCCAGTTAAGCCAGTATAAAGAGCAGGCATTAAATTTCCTTATAGAATCAACTATTATGGAGATTGCAGCAGAGCGGGACGGTATAAAAGTAACTGATGCAGAAGTAGACAGGGCAGTAAATGAAATAGCTGCAAACAATAAAGTTAGTGTAGAGCAGTTTGAGAAAATGATAACAAAAGAAGGGGTAAGCCTTGCCCAGTACCGTTATCAGCTTAGGGGTCAGATTATTCAGGCAAGAGTTCGCAGCCAAATTTTTATGCCGCAGGTAGTAATTACTGATGAAGATATGCACAATATGATAGATAAAAAAGGTGATGAATACGGATTAAAAGACAGGTATAAAACAAAAATAATCACAGCGCAGTCAAAATCAGAAATAAATAAGGTAATAAAAGAAATAAAAAAAGGTGCAGATTTTAGTGATGAGGCAAGAAAAAATTCTCTAGATGTAAGTGCTGCAGAAGGTGGCGATTTAGGCTGGGTTGATGTAACTTATGTACCTCTTGAAATGGAAAAAGCGCTTGAAAAAGTAAAAAATGGCGGAATGACAGAGCCTTTTAAATATAATGATTTTTGGGCAGTCTGCTATGTGGACGGATTCCAAAGTAAATACACAATGGATAACGAGACAGCAGGAAAAATAAAAAATGCAATAGGTGAGGAGCTGTTTGCTAAATCTGTTGCAGAATGGCTGAAGAAACATAAGGAAACAATCATTGTATTAAAAGCATCAGACAGGTTTAAGGTAAAATAATGAGACTTGATAAATTTTTAAAAACGGCGCAGCTTATAAAACGCAGAACTGTGGCAAATGAGGCAGCAGATGAAGGCTTTATAAAAGTAAATGGCAGAGATGCAAAGCCGTCATATCAGCTTAAAGCTGGTGATATTCTAGAAATAGACATGTGGAACTACTATAAAAAAATAGAAGTATTAAATGTGCCTGAAAAAAATACAATATCAAAAAAGGATATTGATAATTATATTAAGGTGATAGAATATAAAACTAAGGAAATAGAGTTTTAAGTATATAACGTAAAGAAAAGGAGTGAATAATTATGGTTTTAAAATTTGATTTAATTAACCCTATGGAAATGGATGCCCCAAGAGACGGCAAAGGAAAAGCATTTAGTTTTCCTTATGATATATTAAAAGGGCTTGACGGCAAAATAAAAGCTTTTAACCACATGAGGTTAGAAGAAAATTCTGCAATAGGATATCATCAGCACATAGATGATTTAGAAATATATGTAATAACAGAAGGGCATGGCATATACAACGATAACGGTAAAGAAGTAGAAGTTACAAAAAACGATGTAATGCTTTGCAACAAGGGAGAGCATCACGGTCTTGCCTCAAAAAATGGTAAATTAGATTTTATAGCAGTTATTATTGGCTAAAATTTGCAGAAATAAACAAAATATCTTGAAATAATTTTAAAAAAATAGTAAAAGCTATGTGAAATAGAAATATAAGGAGAATATAATGCTTGAAAAAACATTTGCTATTATTAAACCAGATGCAGTAGCAGCAAAAAACGCAGGTAAAATAATTGATAGAATTGAGGCAGAAGGTTTCACTATCAAAGCTATGAAAAAAATCCACATGACAAAAGCGATTGCAGAAAGGTTTTATTTTGTTCACAGGGAACGCCCATTTTATAATGACTTAACTAATTTTATGAGCTCAGGTCCATGCATAGTTATGTGTTTAGAAAAAGAAGATGCTATTAAAGGCTGGAGAGCGTTAATGGGTGCAACTAATCCTGAAGCAGCAGAAGCTAATACTCTCCGTAAATTATACGGTAAAAATATTGATAACAATGCTGTTCATGGCTCAGACGCTCCTGAAACAGCAGCTGAAGAAGTAGCTTTCTTCTTTACAGGCATAGAATTAATGTAATAAATTAAATTAATTTAAATACTCATACCCGCCTGATTACAGGGCGGGTTTTTTTATAATTGTAAAATCTAAAAACGATTGCGAAAAATGATATAAA
>DXAQ01000128.1 GCA_019116905.1 Candidatus Mucispirillum faecigallinarum
ATCGATAAAATAACAAATAGTGTATATTTATTATTTACTACAAAATAAAATTGATATAAAATATATATACAAAAAATTTATAATGCGTCATTATTTGTCGTTTAATAGGGTTATTATTAGATATGAATATAAAAAAAGTGATATCAATAATAATACTTATTTTTTACCCTGTATCTTTATGTCTTAGTTATGACAATATTACTGTGCCCCACAATAATACTTCTTTTTCAAAAAGTAAAAAGTTAATGGAGCAGGTGTATTATGACAATATGTTTTCTTTTTATTGTAACTGCCAATACAGCTATCAGATTACAGATAAAAGTATTAAAGCAGTGGTAGATAATAAAAGCTGCGGATATATGCCCAGAAAAAATCAAAAGCGTGGCAAATATATAGAGTGGGAGCATGTAGTACCAGCCTGGGCTTTCGGAAATACTAGGAAATGCTGGCGTGAAGAAATATGTACAGATAAATATGGCAATAAATATAAAGGTAGAAAATGCTGCACAAAAATTGATAAAGTATTTAAAGCAATGGAAGCAGATATGTATAACCTTTACCCTGCAGTAGGCGAATTGAATGCTGATAGAAAAAACTACAAATATGGCATAATACCTGGTGAAGAAAGGAAGTATGGCGCATGTGATTTTGAAGTAGCTGATAAATTAGTAGAGCCAAAAGAAGATATAAGAGGCGATATTGCACGCACTTATTTTTATATGGAAAAAACTTATAACGTGCCGATTTCTGATAAGCAGCATAAACTTTTTGAAGTATGGGATAAGCAGGACAAAATAGATGAATGGGAAATAATAAGAGCTAAACGTATAGAAAAAATACAGGGAAATAGAAATACTTTTGTTATAAAAGATGATGAAGAATAAGAAAATATGGTAATTGTAATATACACCTGTGAAAATCTATTTTTTAAATAATGAGTATATTTGTATTTCTTATATTGCAGGTAAAATATACCATAAAACTTTTTCACAGGTTTGAAACTATAATAAATCTTTTTATAACTGGTTTTCTTTTGCAAACTGTATTAATTTTTCACGCAGTTCCTGACTGCCTATCCAGTTTTTATTAACTGCTCTATCTGCATTTAAACATTCATCATATCTATTATAATCTATTTTTTCCAGTTCTTCTTTTGATTTAAGACTTCCGTCAGCATTAAGGCATGTTTTAAGTAATTCTTTTGCTTCTTCTGGTTTTTTTTCAAATTCAGTTATTGTCCTTGCTGTTCCAAACATAAGACCAATTCTATCAGAAGACTGCACTGCTATATCGCCATTAATGCCGTCTTTCACTGCTTTAACAGCATTATTATATTCTTCTTTGACTTCTACTGGTAAAGATTTACTATTTTTACAAGATTTTATGTATCTCATAGCATCTTTTAAGTGAGTGCTGTAATATTTAACTGATTTTACAAAATTTTTTGCATTTATAGCTTTTTCTGCATTATCACATTCATTAAGCATATTTATAGTCTTTTTAGGAATTTTAGATATATTGCCAGAAAAAAGTGATTCCATAATCGTCTTTTTTTCTTTATCACTAAGGTTTTTTTCCCATTTTTTACATTCCTGAACTTTCTTTTGTGCTTCTGCCTGATTTAAAAAGTAATAATCGTAAGTTTTTGCTTCAGAAATTAAGCATGTAGAAAATAAAAAAACAAATATAAAAAATAATATTTTACCTGTATATGGTTTATAATATTTATTACTATTAACTGAACTTTTCATAATATATTATCCTGTATTTTAAAATTATTAATAAATATACAAAAAAAGCAAAGCATATAAATGCTTTGCTATGTATTATGCCGAAGGCGGGACTTGAACCCGCACGAGGAAATCCCACCACCCCCTCAAGATGGCGTGTCTACCAATTCCACCACTTCGGCGTTAGAAATAATTATATATATTAAAAAAAGCAGTTTGTCAATATATTAATATTAAAATATTTAATTTTTTTCACTTAAAAAATTATCTATTCTTTCTTTTGCATTTTCTCCAAGGTTTACATAATACAGCTGAAAAGACTGGCCATGATATGAGCCTGTTCCAAATACTGACGGGATAGGGATTTGATACATAGATTCATCTATTGTAGAGCATATTACAACACCTTTTTTTAAATCAAGTTTAGCGTCTGCAATACCCGGAGTTGTAATGGTTAAATCTTTTTGGTTAAGTGTGCCTAAATTTTTATCTGCATGCACTAATTCTTCATCTATTTTCCAGCTTAAAGGGTTAATAACAAGCCTTCCTTCTGTATAAAGGGCATCTACACCTGCCTTATCTGGTGCCTGCACTTCAAAGGCTACTATTACACCAGTATCATTTGCTCCTGCTGCAAATTTTAAATGTGGATTTTCTAACATAAATTCTTTTGTAATAGGATAGCCTACAACATAAGCAGCAATCATATTTTTATAATATTCTGGGTGGTTTTTCATATAATCGCTTAAAACTATCTGCATCATTGCTGAGCCTTGTGAATGGCTTGCAAGAATAAATGGTCTGCCATTATTATAATGATTAAAATAATAATCTAACGCATCATATATTTCCTGCAGACCTTTTGTATTTTTTCTGATATTTGCTTGAATTTCTTTATAGTTTGAATATTCAAAAATGTCTATATCATACTGAGTATAATATGGAGCAAAAATATTTGCAGTGTTTTTAAACGCATCTGCCTGTAATTTTAAAACTCTTTTAGCAGAGTTTTGCATCTGGCTGTTATCTATGCTGCACATATTAGAATTTTCACTTACGCATACTGTAGGGTAAATATAAAAAACATCTGCTTTATACGTAATATTATCAGGCAGACTAAGCCAGTTATTTTTTTCTGCAAATATATTTTCTACACTGCTTTTATTTTCCTTATTTATGCAGCCTGCTGCAAGCAAAATAAAAAATAAAATTATTATTTTTTTCATATAGTTTGCTCGTTATTTTTTTTAAATATTCCCTGCAGCATAAGAGCGAGTGCGCCGTCTCCTGTAACATTGCAGGCTGTGCCAAAGCTGTCCTGTATTGCAAATATTGCCATAACAAGACCAACACCTGTATCATCAAAGCCTAAAACTGATATTATTATACCAACTGATGCTGCTACTGTACCACCTGGAACGCCTGGCGCTCCCACTGCAAATACACCTAAAAGAATTATAAATACAATCATTGTTCCAAGGCTTGGAAGTGAGCCGTAAAGAATATAGCTTATACCCATTACAAAAAATGTTTCTGTTAATACTGAGCCGCATAAATGGATAGTGGCTCCCATAGGTATGGCAAAATCAACCACATCTCTATCAAGTGCATCTGACTTATTAGCACATTTTAAAGCAACAGGAAGTGTGGCAGCACTAGACATTGTTCCAACTGCTGTTGCATAGGCTGGAGCATAATGTTTTAATACCCTGAATGGAGATTTACCTGATACAATACCTGCAATAGTATATAATACAGTAAGCCAAATAAAATGACCTATTAATACAATTAATACCATATAAATAAATGTGCGGAACTGACTTGTAATTTTATCAAGATATGTAAGCTCAATAAATGTAGTTAATATAAAAAATGGGAGAATAGGGATAATCAATTTATTAACAAGCAGCATTACAACGTTGTTAAGCTCATTAAATATTTTTTCAAGCAGTAATGATTTTGTATAAATAATTGCAAGACCAAATGTTATAGAGAAAAAAAGTGCTGTAATAACAGGAAATATTGGAGCAATATCTAATTTAAAAATCATTTCAGGAAGTTCTATATTGGTAACATTTTTTACAATATCTAAATGAGGAATAATTAAATAGCCTGCCACCATTGCAAAAGCAGCAGCTAAAACTGATGATAAATATGCCATAATAAGAATTGCACCAAGCATTTTACTTGTATTATTTTTTATACCAGTAATTGCAGGAGTTACAAAGCCAATAATTATTAACGGCACCATAAAAAATATAACCTGACCTAAAATATGCTTTATAGAAAGCACTATATTCATAAGAATATGCTGGGTGGACATTTGACCGTCTACTGCCTGACTGCTTGTAGATTTAATTATTATACCAATTATTATACCAAGAACGACTGCCACTGCAATCTTTATAAGTAAATGGTCTGATTTTTTTTCTTTCATTTTTCACCTCATAGAAATTACTAACTTAAATATACTTATTTATCAAGAATATTTTTAATTTATATTACGCATAGCTGTTTTTATATCTATATTAATATTAAACCAGTTTAAGATATATTTTATATCTTTTGTAACACTTAATTCTATTGCTAAAATACCTTGGTTTATTTTAGGGGCATAGTTATCTTTTATTTTATTTACTTCATTTATGATTTTATCTATATTTTCTTGTATCTGACCGTAAGATAAAATATTCATAGTAATATTTATAATAAAATTTTCTAACAGTACACGTATGCTGTCTGCTATTTGTATAGGCAGTTCTTTTGTTTTATATAAAGTAGAGCATAAGGCATAGTTTTCATCAAATAGTTTTTCTGCTTCAAAAAGTCTGGCATTACTAAAATAGATATATGCAAGGCTTAAAAGAGCAGGGGAGCAGTCAAAAAAGGAGTTTGTTAAATCCTGCAGATAGTCTTGATTATCCTTAGTATTTTCAATATTTTCTGCTTCATATATAATGTTTTTGCATGCATTAAATTCATCTATTGCTTGCATGTAATCCTGTTTTGAAAGATATGTTTCATCTTTTATGTATTTAGATGTTTCTATTTTTTCAAATATTTCTTTTAAATATTTACTGCCTGATGTGCGGATATATTTTATGTATGCTGATATTCCCTTATGGTTTATAAGCTTGACAGAGGAATCAAGAAGAATTACTTCACTTGTAATAGTGTATAAGTTTATTGTTTCTTTTTCAGGTTTTGTAAGCTCTGCAACAAGTTCGCGCCACATATCTTCATAATCTTTATCTTTTAACGATACGCCTTTTGGTATAAGTATATTAAACATATTTTCTGCCACATCTTGAGCTAATACATAAAGATTATGCAGGGCTTTTTCCATTTCTATCTTATTATTTTGTTTCTGGTATAAATATGCTAAAAGCTGGTAAGATTCAGGCATATTTCTTTTAATATATATGGCACGTTTTAAAAAATATTCTGCCTTTTCATAATCCTGCATTCTAAATAAAGTAAAGCCTGCAAGATATAAAAATTCGCTGTCATTAATACCTTGATTTATATATTTTTCTATTAATTCATAAGATTTATTAATAAACCCTTTTGCATGATATATTTTTATTATTGTTACAGCATTATCAAAGGAAATATTAGGGTTTTTTAGGGTATTTACTGCATAAATAATATTATCAAAGTTATTTTCTGACATATTATCTTCAATATATTTATTAATATTTTTTTTAGAAACTGATGGTTTAAACTGCTTTTTTAAGTCAACTTTAATTATTTTTCTAGCGTAAAGCCCGTTATTATCAGTATAGTCAAAAAATATAGATGTAGTATTGTAAAATGGATTAAGTGAAAATCCTGCTAATTTTTTTGATATATAATTTTTAAAATATCCGTTATCGCCAGCTTTAAAAATATACTTATCATCTGCAATAATTTCAGGTTTATATATATTATCAGCAATATATAACCCAAAAGCGTTTGGTGATGAGTGAGTTTTTAATGATAATGAATTATGTTGGAAAAATAATGGACTGCCGCCTGCAGCAATATATTCCCACTGGTTTCTATTGGGAATATTATATCCTTTTGATGTGTAAGAGAAAAGTATTTCTTCATAGCTTATATCAGTATATTTATATACATTTATGCCATGTTCAGTTATTTCATATTTTTGTATTTTATTTGTACCAGATTTTGAAGTATGTTGTTTTATAATAAATTTTTTATCACTTTTAATAATATCTTGATATATTTTTAGATAAGTTGGACTGTCAGCAATTACTTTTGATGATACTTCTTTAACAAACACCCAGTTAATGCTTGTACTTCTTCTTTCTACAAGCATAGGCTCTATATCTAATTTTCTTAAAAAAGATGTATGTTCATCTATAAAATTTAAAGTCATTTTAGTAAGCAGTTTATCTGCCTGTTTATAATCTTCATTTTCAATATATGATTGTAACTGAGCAGTATTTTCAGAATCAGCTAAACTAGAATTAACATTAGGGGAAAGAAAATAATCAAGCAGAATATCTTTAAGGTTTTCTATTTGTGCAGAGTCTTCATTTTTATAAGAAATAGATGCTTTAAAGCCTAATGATACACTTTTTGCTCCAGGAATAAATACAAACTCTGTGCCATTATCATCATAAACAGCAGTGTATAATGATATGCCATTTCTTTCAAATTCTGCATAATTTTTTATTGTAAAGCCATAATGAGCAGCAATATTATTTAATATTTCATTTTTTTCGCTGATATCTAATTTATCGTAATTAGCTTTATATAAGTTTTTCTTATTCATATTAATATTAATATGTGTAATCAAAAAATTTGTAAAGGAAAATATATTAATATTTCATAAAATATAAAGTTTTTATGGAAGTAAATAATGATGTGTATAAATCACTGCACACCATATTTAATTAAATACAGTGTGCAGTATATGTATTATAAAGGATTATGATTTAAACTGTTCTACAAGAGTTTTAAGTTTTTCAGTTCTTTCCTGCAGGTGGTCAACAGTAACTGTCACTTCACTTACTGCCACGTTACTTTCTTCAATACCGCTTGCAATAGCCTGAGTTTTATCTGTTACATCTTGTATTGTATGGTGCTGTTCTTCAAAACCGCTCATCATAGTATGAGTAGAGTTTGTAACATCACTTACGCCGTCAACCACAAGATTAAATGATGATGCAGTTTCTTCAATTACATCAACACCAGTAGATACGCTTGTATCTGCTGATTTCATAGCTGATGCAGCCTGTTCTGATTCATGCTGCAGAGTAGAAATAATATTTTCAATTTCACTTGTAGCTTTTGTAGTGCGTTCTGCAAGTTTTCTAACCTCATCAGCAACTACTGCAAAGCCTCTGCCTGCTTCACCAGCTCTTGCTGCCTCAATAGCTGCATTTAATGCAAGCAGATTAGTCTGGTCTGCAATATCATTAATAACTGTTAAAATCTCGCCTATTTGAGTAGAACTTTCAAGGAGATTATCAATAGTTTTAGAAAGCTGTTTAGTGTTATTGCTTATTTCAAGCATAGTGTCTTTAATATTATTTAATTTTTTCTGACCTTCAATTGTTCGTTGAGTTGTTTCATCTATTTTATTTAAGTTTTGCCCCATTTCTGTAGTAGCTGCTTCTGAGTTGTTTTGAATAGCTTTCATATCAACAACTATATTATCAACCTGTTCTGCCTGAGAACTAAATGTGGCAGAAAATTCTTCCATAGTAGCTGCAAGCTGGTTGTTACCAGATGCTACATCGTTTGCAGCCTCTTTAACTTCCCTTACAATAGTCTGCACATTTTCAATAAATGTATTAAAGTATACTGCCAGTTCTGCAAGCTCATCTTTTGTTTTAGTAGTAAGCCTTATTGTTAAATCTTTATCACCGCTTGTTAAGTTTTTCGCAGTATTAACAAACATATTGATAGGAGAAAGAACTGTTTTTTGAACTGTTAAGAAAGAAAATACAGCTGTAACTACCATTAATATTAAAAGGACAAATATTACAATATTTGCACGAAGAATAGAGTTGATAGATTCATCAGAAGTAGTTTTTGTAATATTATTTACTACCTGGCTTACTTTATCAATCATTTCTTCCATTACTTTAAGAGAACTTGTTCTGTTTTTTGCAATATTATCCATTTCTATATAAACAGTATTTAATGTTTTATAGTTTGTAATTAATTTTTCAGAAGCTGAAATCATAGAATTAATGCTATTTACCAGGTTTCTATTATTTAAATTATCTCTAATATTTGATAAATTTTTATGTATATTATCTAAAAGAATACCAATATGCTGCATATCTTTTGCACTGTTAAGAGATACGGCATTTGAAAATTCATCTTTTACATTTGCCATATCAACAGTAACATCAGATATTCTATCATAGTTTGTAAAATATCTGATTGCTTCCTCCGGTGTTTCTGCATTATTTATCATTTTTTTAACAGTTGCACGAAATTCTGTGGCTTCTTTTATAAAACCGTCAATATTTTTAACAAAATCATCTTCTTTTGGTGCATTCTGCACTCTTAATGTTAACTGTTTAATTGCCGTATCAATATAAGTATCTACAGCAGTATTAAATTGAGGAACGATACTTGCCACATTAGGCATTAGGCTTTTATTTTCTGCCTGCTGCATAAAATTATTAAGTGTACTCATATTATCAGTTGTTTGTTTTCCAAATTTTGTAAGAACTGCTAAATTTTCCTGAGTAGGTGTTCTTTGTAAAATATAGAAAAACCTTCTGAAATCCATAGAGTTTAAACCTATATTTGAATTTAATGTATAAACATACATATATTTTTGGCTCATATTTTCAGTATTTGTTGCTGCATTTCTCATTGAAACAAATGAAAAAATACCCATAATCAGATCCATAATGATTAATAAAATAATAATGGCGAAAATTTTAACTCTAAGCGTAATTTTCATATTGACCCCCTTACTACTCTAATACTTATTCCCATTATATATATTTTTTTTAACCTAAAATATAACTTAGTGTCAATGTGTCAATAGATATTTGCAGTTTCTTTGACATAAATTGTAAAAATGATGTTACATTTGTAAGGAAATATGAAACTTGATAAAGTCATTAGATAATATTAGTAAATCTAAGATTTTTCTATTTTGCAGATATCTCCAAATCCTGCAACAGGAATACCAAGACTACGTATGAGTCTTGCCCAGTAGTTAACCTGTGCGATTGTGGAGGCAATAATGACAATACCTCTTTCTGAAAAGTTACTGTGAAGTTTTTCTACCATTTCTTCTGGTATTATAACAGGTGTTTTTGTTACAAGAGATACATATTCCATAATAACTTTTTCTTTATCAGAAAAAGTGCTGTAATTATAATTACCTTCTCTTATTGCATTTATTTCATCAATATTTAAGCCTGCTTTATCGTATTCAAAAGCGTTCATATCTATACAGAAGGGGCATGCAACCATTACAGAAACCTGCACTCTTATTATTTTAAGCATACGTTTATTAATTTCTTTATCATCATGGGCAACAAGGCTTTCCATAATACCAGAGCTTACTGCTGTTTTTGGATACCATGCTAAAAGTTTTGGTATCATTACATCTTTTTTAATAACTTTTTTTGAAATCCAGCCGCCAAGCCTTATAAAAAGAGGAAGTCTTTTAGGTGGTTTTATATATGCCTTATCAAAATCTTTAAAAAAATTATCCTTATTATTTAATGTAAATCTCATACTGCCCCCACTTTTGTACAAAAATTTTGGGAAGATTGCTCTTCCCAAAGTTTTATGCATATATTCTGTAATCAATTCCTTGAAAAATAGAGTTTTTAGTTTCCAGCCATTCCAGATAACCAATATCTATCCTGCCGTCTTCAAGCATACCATATAATTTCATAAAATTATAAATATGCTCTCTTGTTCTTTCTGTAGAATATTCTGTAGCTGTACCTGTTGTTATTAAAAATGCCCAGTCGCTTGCCTGGCATAACAGCAGTTCTCTTGCAAGCTGATTTAAACAGCGTGTTTTAAGTGAATCTGTGCCGTCTTTATATTTATTTGCAAGGATTGTCATATTATCAGCCATAAAATGCAGATGACGGTATATCCAGTCGTTGCCTGCATTAAGCCATACTTTATAATAACCCTCATCACCCCAGGAAGATGGGTTTACATCTACAACCTGGTTAGTAGGGAACTCGCCTAAGTATTCTAAGGCTGTTACAGCTTTTACAGTTTCTGATTTATCCATTTCTCTAAATACATTCATCAGAAAATCAGGACCTTCAAACCACCAGTGGCCGTAAAGTTCTGCATCATAAGGGGATATTATTAATGGTTTTCTGTCAATAATATCGCCAACCTCATTGATTTGAGCCTCTCTGCCGCTTACAAAATGTTTTGCATGGTCTATTGTTTTGCTGTATGCAATATCTGGCTGATAAACTTCTTTATATTCAGAATCACCAGTTATTCTGTGATATTTTAGACCAGTAAATACTCTTGTACCGTCTGGGCAGATATATGGTTTAATATAGTCATAATCTAAATCATAACCTATATCTCTGTAAAAATCTCTGTAATATAAATCGCCAGGATAACCTTCTTTTGAGCTCCACACTTGTTTTGAAGAAAAGTAATCTCTGCCAAAAGCTGCCACTCCGTTTTTAGTATAAACTGGGGCATAAGTGCCGTAACGTGGGCGTGGTTTTGCATAAAGTATGCCATGGGTATCTACAAAGAAGTATTTTATACCAGCTTCTTCAAGTTTGTATTCAAGCCCTGCATAGTATGCACATTCTGGAAGCCATATACCTAGAGGACGTCTGCCAAAATGTTTTTCATGGGTTTGAGCTGCCACTTCTAACTGAGCGCGGACTGCCTTTTCATTTGTCATAAATGGCAGATAACCATGGGTTGCTCCGCATGTAATAATTTCAAGGTAACCTTTATCTTGAAAATATTTATAGCCGTTTAAAACACAGCCGTCTAAATCGTTTAGTAAAAAGCCTTTTAAAGTGTTAAGCCTGTCCCTGTACATTTCAACGACTGGTTTAAAATGCTTATCATCTTTTGTGCGCCATAATTCTTTGCCTACAAGCTCAATACTTCTGTCTAAATACCTGATGTATTTATCACGCAGATGGTAATCTGCAAGCATTTCTGCAAGGGGCGGCGTAACTGATGATGTGAGCCTGAAATGAACATTTTCTGCCTCTAATTTTTTTAAGTTTAAAAGCAGGGGCAGGTATGTTTCTGTAATCGCTTCAAAAAGCCAGTTTTCCTCTAAAAAATAATCATAATCAGGGTGCTTTACAAAAGGAAGGTGAGCATGCAGCACCAGCATCCAATATCCTTGTTTCATAGTTATTTATCCTTCAACACACCAGAAGAACCCATGTGTTGTGATATGTGTTTTGCTATTTCTGTATTAATAGTAACACTGCTGTTTAAATCTTTTAGACCAACCCCTGAAAGTTCATAAAGTTTGTCTAAATTACCACCGATAGTCATCCATGTTTCCTGGTCAACTATATCTGACACCTTATCAGAAGGCATACGCACTTTATTTGATTTTAAAATAGGGTGGAATGCACCGTTAGAATCAATTAACCCTATTTCTGACCAAAGAACCGTATCAGGAGCATATATGTTAAAATACCAGTTACCTATTTTATCAACAGCGACAGAGGCTGCCTCTGTTGTGTAGTTATCCATATTAGAGAATATTTTTAAAACTATTCTAGATTCTGATAATTTAAGCTCGCTTTTAAAACGGTTCAGCGTATAATCGCTTATTTCCCAGTATACATATTCTTTAGAAGGGTCAACAGGCATAAAAGCTATTGTATCCTTATCATAGTATGGCGGGATAGGATACTCATCACGTTTTACTTTTACAGGCTGCCCGGTAACTTCTTGATATGTATATCCTACATTTTGCTCTGCTTTTCTATTTTGCAAATCTTCTGCATCTTTAGCAGGAGCAGGTTCAGCAAAGAATGGCTCTAATGCTTTAATAAGCTCATCTTTACTCATCTTGCTTCTACCTGCAACTTTTTTTGCTGCAGCCAGGTCAAGTAATTCCTTTTTTGTTAGTTTATCAAGCTTCATTGTATATTTACCCTCCAATAATCTTTCTATACAATTCTATATATTTTTCTGATGCTTTTTGCCATGAATTATCTATTTGAAGAAGTGTTTTTACTACTTCATCATGTTTATCAGATGTAATAAGAGCAACAGCTTTTTTAACAGCTTTCATCATGGCCTCCACACTAAAATCATCAAAAGTAAAGCCTACACCTTTTTCTACTGCCTCTTTTGAGCCGTCAACAAGACCGCCTGTATTTCTTGCAACAGGAACAGCTCCATACCTCATACCTATCATTAAACTTGAACCACACGGCTCATAAAGGGAAGGCATTATTACAATATCTGCAGCTGCATATTCTTTCTGACTTTTATTAGCATGGTCATTAAATATTATTTTTATATTATTATATTTTTCTTTTACTTCTTGAATCTTATTAACATAATCACTACTATTTGGTCCGAAGATAATTAAGTTTATATCATTATCAGCAAATTCTTCTGCTGCATTAAGTACTAAATCAAGCCCTCTTTCTGGCAGCATTTTTTGTATAAATACTACTAACGGCAGGTTTTGGTCAAGACCAAGTTCACTGCATAGTGCATTTTTGCACACATTTTTGCCACTTATATCATCTGCGGAAAAGTTTTTTTCAATATTTGTATCTTCTGCTGGGTTCCATATCATTGAGCAGATACCATTTAATATACCTACTAATTTATGAGCATGGTTATAAAATATTTCTTCTACACCAATGCCGCCCCCATTGTTTATTAATTCTTTTGCAAAGGTTGGGCTTAATGTGGTAATAGCATCTGCAAAAACAATCCCACCTTTTAAGAAACTTATATTGTCATAATATTCTATATTATCAATATTGTATATCTCCCAAGGCAGATTTAATGCTTCAAGAGTAAATTTATTAAATACACCAAGGTTATCAACAGAATGTATTGTTAATACAACTTTGCATGATAAATCTGAGTAATTAAGTTTTTTATATACAGGCACAAGGGCAGTCTGCCAGTTATGGCAGTGTAAAATATCTGCATCTATATTATGGTATTTTACAAAATTTAATGCTGCCTGAGAAAATGTGCCAAACCTAATATCATTATCAGCATAATCAAATTTAACCATACCATAAAGCCCTGCACGGTTAAAAAGGTCATCATTTTTAAAAAATACATATCGTATATCGTTTAGGTATGTTTCAAACAGTTCAAATTCATATACAGCAAACCCTGCATTTACCCATGTTTTAAGCTGCAGTGATTTTATATTATGTTTAGCAGTATCAACTGATGCATAAAGCGGTGATAATACTGTTACCTGATGACCTGCACGTTTTTCTGCATAAGGTAAACAAAATAATGTTTCTGCCATACTTCCTGCATAGGAAAAGGGTAATACTTCTGATGTTATGTGAACTATATTCATAACTGATTAACCTCCCTTAAATGTTTTGCCGCATCTTCTGGACTTACAGGGTTTATGCATATATTTGCTGCCCAGTTTGTTGTTGAAAGTTTTGCAACCACAGGGGCAATATCTATATGCCAGTGAAATGACTCATTAATATATTTTAATGAACCGTTAAAATCAGGTCTGTTATTACTGTAAGGGGCAAGCCTTAAAGCAAGTGTTAATGCAGGGTTGTCTAATACCTGAGCAAGCCTTGTAAAAAGCTCATGAGTAATATCTGCAAGCTGCCTGATAGAGTTATCTGAAATATCTGCAAAACGACATGTATGGCGTTTTGGATATATTGATATTTCAAAAGGATGCTCTGATGCGTAAGGCGTAAATGATATAAACTCATAGTTTTCAAAGATAACCCTTGATTTATCCTTTTTCTCCTGATTAATCATATCACAGTATATGCATCTTTCTTTTTCCTTATAATAATTTACTGCTTTATTAATATATTCTTCTACAATACTTGGCACAATAGACATGGCAAGAATCTGTGCATGTGGGTGGTGAATATTTTCCCCAGCATCCTCACCAATATTTTTAAAAGCTGCCGCATATCTAAACCTTACATCTTTTTCTAAATCTGCAATACGGTTTCTAAATGCAGTATAAAGGTTTGCAAGCTCATTTTCTGTATAGCCTGAAATATCTATACCGTGCCTGAAAGAATCAATAATTACTTCATGAGCACCTATGGCAGACATTTTATCATACATGCCGCAGGATTCTCTATTAAGTAATCCTTCAATCCCCATAGCAGGATATTTGTTTGGTGTAACAATTAAAGCAGGGGCAGAGCTTTCAGGCAGATTTATAGTGAAAATACTGCGCAGTTTTTTATTTATACCACCGTCTTTATCACAGAAAGGGCAGGGAGTATCAGCAGTTTTGTCTTTTGTAATATATGAATTTCTATGGGTGCCTCTTTCCTGAGAAATAACTGCCCATTTTTTTGTTACTGGATTATACCTTAATTCTCCCATTATCCTTATCCTATACTAAGTGAGCCTTTAATATTTATATCTTTTTTAAACGGCATACCAAACGCAACTGTTACACCCTGAACTGTTAAGTCTATACCCATTTCAGACTGAGATACAGTGTATAATGTAAAGTAGATAAATTCTATCTCTTTTTCTACTTCAATTGCAATCTTTTTATTAAGATATTTATCATAAATTTCAAATTTGTTGCCTTTAAATGAGCCATGCTCATCAAATTCTTTACCATTAATAATAACTTGCGTTACATCTGCAAAATGAAAATTAAATTCGCAGCTGTAATCACATTCTAAATTTTTAGAGGCTTTTGCTTTAATATTAAAATCAACTGCATTATTATTTAATGTATATGATTTTTCCATATATGTTTTAATTTTTTCATTATTAACATATATGCCGCCGTCTCTTTTAAATAATATATTATTATCGTTTACTTCAACAGTATCTGCCGGCTGGTTTGTAAAATCACTAAACTCTCTAAATGAACATTTTTCAAAAGTTTCAAGCGTAAATTTATCTAAGAAATGGTCAACAAAGCAGTTTTTGTTATACCAGTCGTAAATAATTTTACCAGCTTCTTCTGGTGTTATGGAATACTCCATATCATGAATTGATGCTGTTTCTTCCTGTTTAGTTTCCTGCCTTGGTTTAATATTTTTTAGCAGTTTTGCATGGTATGCTTCTTTTTTTCTTGAAATTACATTTAAAAGGTTAAAGTTTTTATCTTTTAATTCTATTGCTGTAAGCTGCCCGAAATCTCTTGTTTCAAATAAGCAGTTAAATGTATTTCCGCGTGTATATACTTCATCATAACCGTTTCTATCAATATCTGCTGGTTTTTCTACAACAGGCAGTTTAATTTTTTCAAGTTTTTCATACATGGCTTCAGCCTGAATAAGAGGTGCCCACGCATTATTTCTTAAATTAGGCAGATAAAGACCGCCAAAAACGCCATGCCATAAGGAATCGTTACACTGGCTTCTGTATAGCAAATCTTTAAATTCTGCATTATCTTTATATTTTCTGCCTCTTATAGATAAATCAACAGTTCTTTTATGCAGTCTGTTACTTTCTGGGTATTTAACAAGGAAGTTTTTCCAAACACTGCCCTTTAAAAACTGCTCAATATCATTACTAAAAGGTGATGATTTTAAATATTCTTTTATTTCTGCAAATTTTTCAGCCTTATCTGCAAATAATGACCATTCGCCCATTTCTTCATAGCTTGTAATAGGCAGATATACATGGCCTGACGGCTTAACTTTGCTGACTGCCTCATCATAATGCATAAATTCTATTTCTTTTTCAGAAGATATTGCTTTAATAAAATTTTTCAGCCAGCCTTTTGTATATACCCAGTCATAAGTGTTAGGCCATACTCCAAATTTTTCGCCGTCATCAAAGCAGGATATAAGTTTAACATTTCTGTTTTTTGCTTCAAGAATATGTTTTATAACATCTTCCTGCGGCTTAAATGGGGTAAGATACCTAAGCCCCATATCTATTGGAAAAAGGTTCATAAGGCAGCCGTCCTGCTCAGTAGTAAAATATCCTGTTAAAGATTCTTTTGGAAAGCCTGCTGCAATTAAATGGTAATCATCTATAATAATATGCTTTATACCTATTTCTGCCATATCTGGAATAACTGCAGGGTCCCATACTCTTTCTGTAAGCCATAAGCCTGCTGGTTTTTGTCCAAAATGGTTATGGATATAATCTATAAGCATTTTAACCTGACCTTTTCTATCATCACTAGGGATTGCAGAAAGTATTGGCTCGTAAAAGCCACCTGCAAAAAATTCTATTCTGCCTTCCTCGTTTATTTTTTTCAGGTTATTAAATACATCTTCTCTGTGAGTTCTAATGTATTCTAAAAGCCAGCCGCTGTAATGGGCGGAAAACTTAAATTTTTTATTTTTTAAAGCAACCTCAATAAAAGGAGCATAACTTTCATTTATTGCCCAGTCTACTACGTTGTAAAAATTTTCAGCAGGCTGGTGGCAGTGAATACCAAATAAAAACGGGATTTTCATATTAACCTCAAATCTATTATATTTTCTTATTTTTTACACAATCCATTCTTCTTTAAAATCATCTGCAATATTTACTTCCACAGCGTTATAAAGAGGAGCTTTTTCAATAACAAGGCCGTCTTTTAAAAGCCTTAATTCTATATAAATTTTTTCTGCCCCTTTAAATAGTTTCAGAGGGATAGATGCTTCTAAAATATGGTCAACAGCATAAGTAACATCATTCATAGTGTTCTTTTTATAGCCTAAGTCTATTTCAAAAGTTTTTCTGTCTTCTTCAAATGATATATCTATCTGGCATATTGTATCTTCCAAAGACGAAAAATCACTTTTTAAAGCAAGATACAGGTTATTACTGTCAAAGCCGTAAAGCATATTCTGCAGAATATCGCCGCCTGCATGCATAGAGCCTGCGTCTGATTTTAAATCAAACTCACCGGCACCAAGCCATTCAAAAAAGGTTGTAATTTTACCTTCTATTTTAGGGCATATAAATGATGACGGCTTTGTGATTACTCCTGAATTTTTTACTGCTTTAATAGGTGTAAAAAGTTCAGAAGGCACATTTAATTTTAAAAGCCTGTATATATTGACAAGATGTGTTCTAAAAAGTTTATCAAACATATCTGCCTGAATAGAGAAATGGTCATCGCCATACCACCAGAACCAGTCGCTGCCTTCTGCTGCGTGGTATTCCTTATGCACCTGTTTTACTGCCTCCTCATCAGCATTAGAAATATGTTTTTCAATAGAACGTTTTGTTTTGCTGAGCAGCTCCCATGCTTTATTTTTTTCAGGGTGGCCTATCCATATACGGAAATTACCCATAATCCAGGAGCCTGCTTTTATGTTATAAAGCATTTCTTCAGGCACATCATAGTTATTGATAACTTCTGAATAAGTCTGAGTCTGCAGCCAGTCAGTATTGGCAAACCTGTCATACAACTTTGTGAAAAATTTATATGCATTTTGACTGTAATATTCCCATGCATTTTCACCGTCTAAAATAACTGATACATGGGGAGAAAAATCTACAGAATCATATATATTTCTTAAATGATGCATAAAATCATTAACAGCATCATCTTCATTCCATGATGAATATGTAAACCCTATTAAATCAGAAAGCATTTTATCTCTGAAAAATATATTTATTTTCTGCCCATTATGCACTTGAAAATGTTTTTGATATAATCTGTATCTGTTAGCGCTGTCTTTCATATCAACCTGCAGGCTGTTTCCTAAAACCTCCTCATCGGTTGCTATCCAGCTTATGCCGTTATCTGCAAACATTTCTGCTGCTTTTTGGCTTACACTGCCTTCTGCAGGCCACATGCCTTTTGGACGGAAACCAAAGTTACGCTCAAATTCGTTAAGTCCTTCCCTTACATGCCATGCTGCATCATCTGCTAAATTCCCCTCAAATACAGGCATATTCATATCAGGGCACGCTTCTTTTGCAGAGTTAATATCAATTAATAAAGGCAGAATAGGGTGATAAAATGGAGTGCATGATATTTCTGCCTTATTATTATCATGTAACCTTTTATGGATTTCAACTATTTTAGATACCCAGTTTGCAGCGTGCTTTAAAAGCTCTATTTTGTCTTCTTCTGTAAAAGATGAGCCTTTACTAAAAAGATATTGAACATGCTGGTCTTCCTGCCTGATATATTCTCCGCACCATGAAAGTATATAAAGCACTTCTATATCAAGTATTTCTGTATCCGAAAAATCTGCAGCATTACCGTTTACTGCAACAACCTTTTGATGCAGCTCATAAAATCTTTTTATAGGCTTAATCATAGTATTTAAGTTTGCCATACAGCACTGGTTTAAAATCAGCTGGCGTTCTTCAGGAGTAAGGGTTGAAACCTGTTTACGCATAAGTATAAGGAAATTATCTGCCACATTAAAATCAGTATATTCTTTTAACTGAATAAGCAGGGAAGGCACATAGTTAAATACTGCTTTTACATTTGATTTTTCAATATGTGCAGCCATTTCGTAGTAATCTTTTAAGGCATGCAGATATACCCATGGCATATAATATCTTCCATCGCTGTCATTTTTATAATATGGCTGATGCTGATGCCACAGAAAACTTAAATACAATTTTTTCATTATCCCTTATCCTTTATCATCTATCAATAATAATTAAGCCGTATCATATTTGCACGGCAGTCTACTATAAAAATACTATCTACTATTATATATAAGTTATATGCATTAAACCCTGCCGCTTAAAAGGGGCAGGGATATTTTAAATTATTCAGCTTCGTGTTCTGCAATCCATTTGTTAATTTTATCAACAAATTCTTTATGGATTTTATCGCCATCTTTTTCTGTTTTTCCTTCAACATAAAGATGAACGTTTGGCGAGTATTGGTCTGGCACCATGTGCGCCCAGCCCCCATCAAGCATGATTTTAATACCGTCTAAGAAAGATGCATCTTTTTCTCTTGCTTCCTCGCTCATTTTTCTCATTAAGAAACCTTTAACTTCCACAGGACAGTTGATTACTGAATGGTAAAACTTGTATTCAGGTATTTCTGATACAATATCAGAAAGTGGTTTTCCTATTTTATTCATCATTTCAACAATTTTTAATGATGCATAGATGGCATCAGGCGTAGTATTATGCTCAGTAAAGCATATAAAGCTGCGCAGGTTGCCTGCAAAATAATAATCGCGTAAAAATGAACCTTTTATACCTGTAAATGTGCCGTGTATTACTTCCACATTTTTAAGTTTATTGTCAAGCACACTTGGAGCAAATGCAGGAAGATATACTTTGACTTTTCTGTCAATAGATTTATCTATTAATAAAAGTACAAGCATAAGCAGCCTGTGTCCGTTAAGTTTTTCGCCTAAATTATCAATAACTGTTAAACGTTCGCCAGATGGGAATATAATAAATCCAGCCTCAGCATTTAATACTTTCACAATATTTGCTGCCTGAACTATAGCAGCATTTTGCTGATGCTCAGAGCGTGAAAGTTTAAGTTCATCATGGTTGGCATTTAATATAACAGAATCTATACCAACTTTATTTAATATTTTAGGCAGTATTGGGTCTGTTACGCCATTAAGCAAATCAAGGACGATTTTAGTGCTTTTTGCCATAATGGCAGTCTGGTCAAGACTTCTTAAAATACCTTCTATATAAAATTCTTTAACCATTTGTTTTTCATTAATATCGCCTATTTCATTATGTGTAACACGTCTGAAATTTTCTCTAAAAAATGCTCTTTCAAGATTTTTTTCCACACCAGAATCAATACTATCGCCTGCGTCATTAAAGAAAAGTATTTCTGTATGTGTAGGGTCGCTAGGGGACTGTCTGAAATGAACGCCGCCTACTTCTCCAAAAGTGGAAAGTTTATAACGCATAGCAGGTACAGCTTCCATTTTTAAGTCAACAGCGTTTACTCCTGTTGAAAGCAGACCACCTAAAAATGCTCTTTTAAGCATTCTTGATGCCCTGTGATAATCTCTTGAAGTAAGTATTTTTGAACCCTGTGGCAGTAATGAGCCAAAGGCAGCACCTAGTTTTGCAGCCATATCTGCAGAAAGCTCAATATTTGTTCTGGCACTTACTTTACCGCCTTCAAAAATAGAGTTTTTCCATTTATCGCCCCATATAAGGTTAGATGAAACTATTGAGCCTTCTTCCACCTGTTTATTAGGCCATGCCATAATGTCTTTTTCAAATACAACATTATTACCAATAGTTGTACCTTCTGCAATAATAACACCATATTCGCATTTAACTTTGTTTCCAACAAGCACATTATCGCAGAATACTGCATTAGTAATAGAGCAGTTAGAACCAATTTCTACTTTATTCCATAAAATAGATTTTGAAATGGAAGTGTTTTTATCAACAGAACAGTCATTACCCATGCAGCAGTCAGAAATTTTTGAACCTGCTCCAAAAGTACAGTTATTACCTACAACAACAAGCCCTGTAATTTCAACCCCTTCTTCCATTTTAAAATTTTCACCATGATAAAGCACACCTTCATTTAATGTAACTTTTGTGCCTTCAAATGGCAGTTTTATCATACCTGATGCAATTTCAAGTAATGAGGTTCTATATGAATCAGGGTTACCAACATCTCTCCAGTAGCCTTTTGCATTATAGCCGTATATACTTGTGCCGCCTGCCATTATGCTTGGAAATAAATCTTTTGAAAAATCAAAGTTTTTATTTTCTGGAATATAGTTTAATATTTCAGGTTCAAAAACATATATACCTGTATTTATTGTATCACTGAAAACTTCTCCCCAGCCTGGTTTTTCTAAAAATCGGACGATTTTGCCATCGCTGTCAGTGATTACAACACCAAACTGTAAAGGGTCTGGCACGGAGGTAAGTGTAATAGTTGCTTTTGATTTTTTATCTTCATGGTATTTTATAATATCTGGTATGCTGAAATCAGTAATTAAATCACCGCTGACAACAATAAAGCGTTCATCTAAAAATTTTTCTGCCTTTTTAACTGCACCAGCTGTGCCGTAATCATCATCTGGAGTAAAATATTCTATATTTATACCAAGTTTTGAGCCATCTCCAAAGTGAGCTTTTATAATTTCCGGCTTAAAGTAGAGCAGAATAGCAATATCTTTAATGCCTGCATCTCGCAAAGACATTATGATATACTCCATCATAGGTTTATTGTAAACAGGAATCATTGGTTTTGGAACACTTGAAGTGAGGGGCTGAATCCTTGTTCCAAATCCACCAGCCATAACAACTGCTTTCATAATTATACCACCTTTTGTATATCTTTATTTGTTTTTTTAAAATTTACTTATTGCTTTCATACGGCAGAGAATATATTTGTTTCTCTGCTGTATGTAGCAGCCTGCTGTTTTTATGCATTTATTATAAAGTAAATGTTTATTATTAATTTTCTTTAGCAAGCACTTTTTTAACTTCTTCTTTAAGAGAGTCAGTATCCTGAGATTTAACCCAGTAGCCGTCTGCACTCCATGTAGAGAAGTCATCTTGATAAGCAGAGTAAGCTGTGGCAAGGATAGTTTTAATACCTTTATACTCTTTTACGATACGCTGTAAAATATCAATCCCGCTTTCGCCTTTAAGTTTGATATCCAGCAGGCAAAGGTCTATTTTTTCACTATCTAATATTTTGAAACATTCTGCTGAATTAGAAGCTTCAAATGTATTATAGCCTTCTTCTTTTAATACTGATGAAAAAAGAAAACGGATGTCTTCCTCATCATCAACAAGTAAAATATTATAAGCCATAAAATCCTCCTTTTGAACTGTATTAAAACAGGTTTATGTAAGGATTATATTTTGTTATAGTAGGATAAAATCAAGTTATACTGCAATAATAATACAACAAAATACGCTCCCTAAAAAGAGTATAACAGAAAAATTTTAAATATGCTACAAAAAATCATCAAATGTTATATTATTTTTTAAAATTTATAACGGTAATATAAAATTTTAAAAAACATAAAAAAGAGCTTTTTATAAAAAGCTCTTTTTTATCAATAATTAATATGTTTTTAGTAACTTGATAGGCGTGCTGTAATCACTGGCTCCAAATATATAACTGCCTGCAACAGCTGCTGTCATTCCAGATGAGGCAAGTCTTTGTATTGTTTTATCGTTAACACCGCCATCAACTTGAATAATAAAATTATGTTTTAAATTTTCACCCATAATTTTTAACTTTTTGATTTTATCATAACTTGTTTCAATAAGGCTTTGGGCAGGAAAGCCAGGGTTTACAGACATAATCAATACTAAATCAAGAAATGGCAGTATTTCTTCAAGCATACATACAGGTGTGCCTGGGTTTAATGCAACTCCTGCTTTTTTGCCTTTACTCTTAATGTAAGATATAGTTCTTTGAATATGTTTATCTGCTTCATAGTGGGGAACGATAATATCTGCTCCAGCATTAATAAAATCATCTATGTATTTTGCTGGATTATCAATCATTAAATGAACATCAAATAATTTATTAGTATGTTTTCTTAAAGCTTTTACAACTGGCGCACCAAAAGTAATATTTGGCACAAAAGAGCCATCCATTATATCTAAATGAATCCAGTCTGCACCTGCATTATCAACTGCTTTTATTTCTTTTTCTAAATTAGAAAAATCTGCACTTAAAATAGATGCGGAAACTATCATTTTATCCTCCAAAAAAATATTTAAAAATTATATAGTATAATATGTAAAAAATCAATATTTTAAGAATGAAAAAATATAAACTTTTTGCTTTTATTTTTTAAAAATATATGGTATACCCAACTTATGAAAAAATTGATATTTTTTATTTTTTTGTTGAGTTTGACAATATTTACTAAATCTTATGCAGAATTAACCTCAGGTATGTTTATTAATAATCCTGATGTGGATGTGTTTGTGGAAAGAATGGTCAGGCAGCATGGGTTTAGTAAAGAGTATATGTATGATGTTTTCAGCAAAACAATGCATTCTGGTTTTACACCTAAGTATATGAATAAACCAGCAGAAACTGTAAATACATGGGCAAGTTATAGAAAAAATATGCTTAATGATATTCGTATAAATTATGGTGTAAAATATTTTAAAGAGCATAAATATGAGCTTTTAAAAGCACAAAATCAGTATGGAGTTCCTGCCCATATTATTTCAGGTATTATTGGTATGGAAACTAATTACGGCAACTCACCTATGAGATTTCGTGCTGTTGATTCTATTGCTACCCTTGCTTTTTATTATCCAAGGCGTGCAGAATATTTCCAAAGAGAATTAGAAGCTTTATTTTTATTTGCAAAAAAAACAGATACTAATATTTTTGATATAAAAAGCTCTTATGCTGGAGCCATAGGGATACCTCAGTTTATGCCAAGTAATGTTTTGACTTATGCTGTCAGCGGAACTGGCGATAAACATATTGATATAATAAATAATCATCTTGATGCATTATACAGTGTTGCTAACTTTTTAAAGCGCAAAGGGTGGAAAACTGGTGAGCCTGTATCTATAAAAGTGCAGGTAAAAGGTAATAAATTTAATAAATATGTTACAGAAACACCTTGTAATGGTTATAAAGTTACTGTTGAAACATTAAAAAAATCAGGCGTAGTATTTCCTTTTCAAGTTCCTGATGAAACAAAAGCTATACTTTTTACTGTACAGGGTGCAGGTGGTAAAGAATACCATGCAGCATTTAATAATTTTTGTGCCGTTTACAGATATAATCCAAGCATACACTACGTTCTTGGAGTTAATTATTTAGGCAATATAGTTGGTTCGCGAGCAGGAGCATCATTATATCCACGTTAGATATTATTGAGGAGAGAAGATGAAAAGACTGTATTTATATTTTTTATTAATTGTTTTAATTTCTTTTATATACGGCTGCGGAGAGAGCATATACAGCGATGTTGATAACAATTATTCAGCTGCATCAAAACAAGATGAAGTAGATTTTGATTTTATAAGCAATAACTGTGCTCCTGTTATGGCATATTATGAAAGTGTAGACAGCACTGCTGCCACTCTTTCAAGAGATGATGCATTTAAATATCTATGCTCTGTATTATATTGCGGCGGTTTTAATATCATAGGTGGTATAGATATGGTAGAAAAAGCAGGCACATCAGATGTTTATGGTGTAATAGCATCTATGCTTAATATTTCTACAGTAAATACAGAAACACTGCAAAATTTAATACCATATTATAGTAAAGCAGTAACTATTTGTGATACACGGGATAATATATCAAGGCTTGATAATACTACATTAGATACAAGCACTGCATCAGTATGTGGTTTTGCTGGTATGATTAGCTCTGCTGTGAATGTATCATCACTTATCAGCAGTATTTCTGGCACTGATATAGAATTAAGTGAGCAGGGTTTTATAGATGCTTTAAATCAGGTTGATGTATCAACTGCTGTTGATGAATTCCTTGCAAATGCAGAAAATGATGAATATATTAATAATTTATCAGATTCAGTTAATATTATATTAGATAGTACATCTTCTATGGAAAGCCTGCTTGGCGGCTCAACTTCCATGGTTAATGATATAAGAGATAATTTGATTGATACAGCAACAGGCAAAGTAACACCTGAAAAATTAAAATCATATCTTTTAAGTATACAAAATAGTACAGGTACTGAAAGCTCAAATAATGGGAGCGGAATAAATGGTGGCAATCATGGCAATGGAGGCAGAAATATATGAAATTTAAAGCAATATTAATTACCATTTTAGTAATGATACCATTTGCATCAAGTTATGCACAAAAAGCTGTATTTTCAAGGGAATATCCTAGAATGATGACTTCTGTCAGAGCTATGGGTATGGGTAATGCTTTTTTTGGCGTAAGTGATGATAAATATGCAGCATTTTATAACCCAGCAGGCCTTGCCATGAATAAAAGTTTATGGAGTGTAGATATTATACCACTTAGTATTGGTGCAAACAGCAATATGGTTTCAAATGGAACAGATATTGGCAGCATGTTTTTACAAGGTGGTTTAAATACTGATACTATTATAAAAACATTAGATGGTATGATGGGGCAGTATAATAATATAAGCCCTGTAACATTTTTTCCAGCTTTTACATATAAAAACTGGTCATTTGGTATATTTTTAAACAGTTATGCGAATATCCTTACATATAATAAAGTTATGCCAACAGCGTTAGCAAAAGTCCATGCAGATGCAGGGGCAGTATTAACTTATGCTCACTCTTTTCTTAAAGATAAATCTCTGCATGTAGGTGTTTCTCTTATGGGGTTTTATCGTATGGCTTATACTGCGTCATATACTGCTGTTGATATTGCCTCTATTGACACAAATAATCTTTTAAATAGTATGCTTGAAAGCACAGGCTGGGGTATTCTTGCAAGTGTTGGTGTAATGTATGAACTGCCATGGCTTAGAAAAGAATTAAATCCACGAGTAGGGCTTTCTTTTAATGATTTTGGATATCAGCAGATGGCACAAAGCGTAGATAAAGTTGAGCCTACATTAAATTTAAGTTTAGCAATTTCTCCTAACTGGGAGTTTATTTCATCTAACATAGTTGTAGATTTTAATGATTTACTTTTTATGAATGGCAGTGATGATTCCTTTGGGAAAAGGGTAAATATCGGTGCAGAGATAGGTTTCTGGAATAGAATATTTCTTCGTACAGGGCTGCATCAGGGTTACTGGACAGCTGGAGCTGGTGTCAATATCTGGGCACTTCGTATAAACTATGCATATTATACAGAAGAACTTGGTGCTTATGCAGGCCAGTATGCAGATACAAGACATGTTATAGAAGTAGTTCTTGGCTGGGACCAGCTTAAAAAACAGCCAAATAACAGGCTTATTGATTAATAATTAATTTTATATGAAAAAAATCTTATCAGCACTATCAATAATGTTTTTTCTTTATGGATGTGCAGAAAAACAGAAAATAATAACAAACGGCCAGCTTTTACAGGTTGTAAGCCCTGTAAAAGCTGAACCTTCCAACCCAAAGGATTTTGAAACAAAAATCCCTGATTCTTCTATGATACGCAATTCTTTAATAAGTTTTAGCAAAACATATCAAAGAGTTTATTCAGACAGCGATGTTATATCATTTGCGGCAGGTAAAGATATGATTGCTGTATTAAAGCCTGATGAAATTGGTTTTACTGTTGCCTCATGCCCAGGGCTTTATTTAAAAGAAAAATATGATAATGTAAGGGTTTATGGGTATGAAGCAGTAATATATAATGGCAGTAGAGTAGATGTTTATTCTGCAAAAGAATGTGCAAGTTTTGGTATATTTCCGCGGCTTTTAAACGGTAATGTAGAAATTGTGCCAAATTATATTATTGAGTGGGCAGGTTCTCAGGCAGCTTTAAGAAATGCTTATACTGGAGAAGAATTATATAAAGGTGATACAGGAATTAATATTGTATCAGCAGGGTATGTAAAGGGAGTGCCTGTATTACTGCAGGATAATGGCTATCTTTTAAGTTATGATAAAAATATAAAAGCCTTTGTATTATCTGGGCAGATGCCATCAGGTTATAATGAAATATATCATTCAGAGGGCAGATTTTATGGCACATTAAAGGACGAAAAAAAGTTTTTTGTGCTTGATAATGATACTATAAAAATAAGCGATGAAACAAACTGCACTGCAAGCCCTGCAAGTGTATCAGGATTATGTGGCACAACTTTAATTACTGACAGCGAAATTTATAGAGATATGCCTGTAAAAGGGCAGTTTGCCTCCACATCAACAACATTTATGACTCTTGATAAAGCAAATTTAAATATTTATTATCTTGAAACAGTATGGCAGAGGTTTCTTTCTATGAGTTATAAACTTCCAAATGCATGCCGTGCAGGTAACGCCCTGTATTATAAATCATTTAGTGGAAATATTTATAAAAATGTAAATGGAAAGGAAAGTGTTGTTTCATCTATCCCAAAAAACTGTTTAAGTAAAAATATAGTATTAAATTATGGTGAATTTTACTGCTCTGGTAAAAAATGCGGTAAGTTTGCAGCTCCTATTAAAAATAATTCAGATGCAGTAATGTACCGCAGAATTGAAGATAATACTATTTATTATTACTTTGATAATCTTAAATAAATCGTTTTTAAAAATTGAGACACTAAATATAAAAAATAAAATCTTGATACAGTATTAGCTAAAAAATACTAACCTGTATAAAAATATTAAATTAGCTTAATTAATTTTGAAATAAATGCTTTAAGAAAGCAGCAGGCGAAGAACCTTATCTTTGCTTATAAAGCAGTGCAAGATTCTTCGCTGTGCGTTATAGATAAATTATTCTTTAAAATTGTGAGTAAAATACAGTTGTATTTGTACCCTGAAGTGTTAAATTATCAGGGGTTGTAAGCCATTTTTTATACTGAAATGTATATGGCACTGCATTTTGTTTTACATATCCTGTATAAGTTGTATATATGTCTGTAAATGGCGGAGTATCAATAAAAATATCAAGCATTTCTGCAAGACTTATATAACTTGAAAGATATTCTTGTGTATTTTCTTTATTATTAAATTCAGGCACATTGTATATTGGGTCATCTGTTACATTTCTGCCTGTTACAAGTATCATTTTCAAGAAATCTTTATATAAATTATTAAAATTCATACCTGATGCTTCTTCTACTGCCTGATAGCCTAGATATTGTGAATTTATAAGTTTTTGTATACCAGTATCACCAAACCTGTAATAAAAATAACGCATAAAAAGATAAGAATAACCATAACTTAAATCTTGTGTATTATTAACAAGTGGTTTATCTAATTCATAGGCAAAAAAGTTTAATAAATGGTCTCTCATAGTTGCAGGATAGCCTGTATAATATGCTGTAAGTGTTGATAAACCTTCATTTATCCAGTAATCCATAAAAGGTTCTTTACCAGCATTTAAGCGCACATCAAAAAGTGCCATGTGGTGAAATTCATGAGTTAATGTAGATAACAGACTATCTTTATTTAGTTCCCAGCTTATGTTTTTTTGCAAGTAGTCAGATTCTATATACATCATATCTGATTCATTAGAACGAACGCCTGATGATAATATTGATGCATCACTGTATTTATCTGCTGTGTAGAAAAAACCAAGAACATTGCTGCCTATTGGAGTAAAAAGAAATACTATTTTACCATTTGCATCTACATCATTTTCATGACCGCATTTTTCATGAACTTTTTGATATGCAGCAGCAAACTTTTCATCAATTTCTTTCACTCTGTTTATATCTATACTGGCAGTAGATACTCTGTCATCAAGAAAATAATATACGTTATCAGATACATATATGCATGTAGCATTAGTTAAATACTGCTGTGAAGTTGTTACATCCATTACCCATACATTATTCCATTTTGTTCCAGTATTAATAGTATTAGGAAGTGTTTTGTATAGTGCATTATTATTTTTACTGATAGGTTTTATATTTTTTTCTTTGACTATATTATTAATATTAATCTGTGATTTTATAATATTTCTGCTAACATTATCATTATCAAATAAGGCATTATCTTCTATATATTTTTGCATTGTAAGGTTTGATGCAGTAGAACCTGTTAAAGAATATGTAACATTTGCAGGCAGCGTGTCAGTAGGTGTTTGAGGAATATGGCTTGCAATAGAATATAATATATAGTTTGTTTTGTTATTTTCTAAACTGCCTTCATTAGTGTCGTCCTGATTTGTTTCATTATCTTTATTGTTTGTCTGCTGGTTATCAGTATTTGTGTTATCAGTATTATCACTGCCAGTATCAGTATCTGGTTTATCAGTGCTGCCGCTCCCAGTATCAGTATCTGGTTTATCAGTGCTGCCGCTGCCAGTATCTGTATTTGGTTTATCAGTATTATCACTGTCTGTGTCTGTATTTGGTTTATCTGTATTATCACTGCTAGTATCTGTATTTGGGTTGTTGGTATTTTCACTGTCAGTATCAGTGTTTTGTTCATCAGTGTTTTCGCCGTCAGTATTTGTATCCCCCTGGTTAATACTGCCAGAATTAATACCTCCAGTATCGCCTGTTTCTATACCACTAATACTTGAATCTCCAGAACTGCCTCCGTTATTTCCAGAAGGATTTGAACTGTTATTGTTTTCATTTAATCCACTGTTAACAGCAGACTGGTTATTATCGCTGCTTTCAATGGCGCAGCCAAAAAGAAGAAAAATACAACTAACTAATAATATAAGTTTTTTCATAATATACTCCATAAAAATATATTAATATATTATTATATTATATAATAAGTTAAAAATATTCAAGTATTTATAATTATAAATCTTTACCTTTTACGTTTATAATAAGTATTTCAGAATCTGTGCCAACTCTAACTGGTGGACCCCATAAGCCTAAACCACTTGATACAAAATAATAAAAGCCGTTATCATTAATCATGCCGTGTGGTAAAAAAGTTAGTATCTTTATAATTAAATTTAAAGGAAACGTCTGCTCGTCATGAGTATGACCTGAAATCTGTATATCTGCATTTATTTTTCTGCCGTCATCAAGTCCTTTTGGTACATGGTCTAATATAATTACTGGTTTTGATTTATCTTCTATATTATTATACAGTGATACTATATTCTGCCTTTTACTGCCGTTATCATTTGTATGGCGCAGGCTGTCTCTGCCTATAATATATATTCCTTTTTCTTGAATATAGGTTACATTATCAAGCAGCACTTTTATATTAGTTTTTTCAATTAATGATTTTAGAGTTGCTGCATCTGCACTGTAATAATCATGGTTGCCAATCACTGCATATACTCCAAGGGGAGCATATAATTTTTTTAATGCATCAATATGAGCGTATGTAAAATCTTTAATGTTATTATCAATTATATCGCCAGCTATAAAAATAATATCAGGATTATATTTATTAATATTATTAACTTCTTTTTCAAGCCTTGCAGGGCTCATATCTGCTCCAATATGCAAATCTGAAACAGCAGCGATTTTTAGTTCTCCATTTAAGTGTTTATTAAGTGTTATATTGTATTCTGCTGTTTTTGTGTCATGGCTGTTTATATAGCCATATAAAACTGTAATAAATGTGGCAGAAAGGACTATGATTAACTGTAATTTATGTGTGATAAATGGTTTATGTATGATTTTAAAAATAATCCTTACAATATCTGTAATTATTAAATACATAAAAAGATAGTTTGTAACCGCAAGTATAATATGTGTTGCAAATACTATATTATGCGGCACATTAATATGGCAGTATTTTACTAAGATACGGACTATTAAAAAAGAGCTGAATACTAAAAGCAAAGATATTATAACAGGCAGTTTTTTATATTTTGTAAAAAAAGCCTGATAAAGCCTGTAAGCAGTATATAATCCAAAAACAATACTTTGCAGAATTATTAAAATTAGTATGCCCATATTTAATTATTTTCCTGTTACATTTATTATAAGTATTTCAGAATCAGTGCCAATACGAATAGGCGGACCCCATAAACCTAAACCGCTTGAAACAAAATAATGAAAGCCGTCATAGTTTTTCATACCATGGGAAAGCTCATACATTTTATTTACAATTAAATTACCTGGGAAAAACTGTCCGTCATGGGTATGACCTGAAATCTGTATGTCTGCATTTATTTTTCTGCCATCAAGAGAAGATTTTGGTATATGGTCTAATATTATTACAGGTTTAGTTTTATCTTCCACCTGCTTATAAAGTGTTTCTATGCTTGTTCTTTCATCATTTTTAGAGTTTGTATGCCTTAAACTGTCCCTGCCTATAATATAAAATTCTTTTTCAGGTATATATGTAACATTATCTACTAAAACATGAAAACCTGATTTTTCAAAAAGTTTTATTATATCTGCCTGGTTGCCGCTGTAATATTCATGGTTTCCAAAAACTACGTATGTGCCAAGTGGCGCATTTATTTTTTGAAACTCTTTAATATATTCTTCTTTATAGTCTTTAATGTTATTATCAATTATATCACCAGCAATAAAGACAATATCAGGCTTTATATCGTTTATAAGTTTGATTTCCTTATAAAGCCTGCTGCTTGTCATATCTGAACCAATATGAATATCTGATAAGGCTGCTATTTTAAAAGGTTCTATTACTTCTTTATTAAGCACTATATTATATTCATTTATTTTGGTTGTATGGCTGTTTAAATACCCTAAGGCACATACAAGCACTGCCGTAATTGTTACTATTAAACCTTGTATATAGTGGCTTATAAACTGCTTATGCAGCCGTTTAAATATTATTCTTATAATATCTGTAACAAGGTAGAGCATAAAAATATATATGCATACTGCAAAAATTATGGTTGATATAAAATTTAATATATAAGGTATTACTATATCTGCGTTTTTACTTATTATTTTTAAGATAATAAATAAATTGCTGGTAACCATTATAGATGATATTATTAATGCTCTATTATATTTAGTAAAAAATGATTGGTATAAACGGTATGATAAATATATGGTAAAAACAATATCTTGTAACAAAATAAGAAACAGCATACTCATAAATTTCTCCTTTAATAATAAAATATATAAAAATAATTGACAAATATCAATAAAGAAGTTAAATATAATTTAAAATGTTCATGTAATAAAAAAAGACTGCCGAAAAAGGGTCAGTTTTCCGGCAGTCTATTTCAGCTTAAAAGCTGCATAGGAGTTCAAATATAACACAGGGGAGGTTGTTTATATTTGAAAAATATATATGGGAAAGAATAAAAAAGACTTAAATTGTCTTATATTAGAAATATAAGTTATTTTCTGTAAAAATCAAGTAATAAAATGTAAAAAATCAAAAATATACATATAATTTTTACACAATCATATTAATTTTAAAAAATAAGTTCATAACTCATTGATAATAAAAAGAAAAATAGTAATGGTAAAATATTGAAAATAAAAAAGCCTGCCAAAAATTCTACACAATTCAGCAGGCTTGTTATATAATATTGTATAGTATGTTATTTTGTAATTAATTTACCGTCTTTTATGATATACTCTGCAGAGTTAATCATTTCATCGCTAAAATTAATACCCAGTAATTTTGCAGTATCTAAATCAAGCAGTTTTTTATAAAATGCTGGGTCATTTAATGAGAGTATTGGCAGTTCATCAGCCTTTTTACCCTGCAGCACTTCTGCAACAAGTTTACCTGTCATTCTTCCCATTTGATAATAGCTGAACCCTAACGCATAAACTACTCCGCCATTTAATGTTGGTGTGATATCGCCGCCAAAAACAGGTATTTTATTTTGTTTTGCTGTATCTGTTAAGGCTGTCATCGCTGTTGCAATAGAGTTATCTGTAAAGCAGTAAAATGCATCTACCCTTGAAACAAGGCTTTCTGCTGCCTGTTTTACTTCGGCAGGGGTAGTAATCGTCTGCACAATTAATTCTACACCCATTTCATCGCACACTTTTTTTGTAGTTTCTGCCATACTTACAGAGTTTGATTCAGATGTTGTATATATTACGCCAAGTTTTTTAAAATCGTATATTTTTTTAAACTCTGCCAGCTGTTCTTTTATAGGTATTGCATCTATTACCCCTGTAATATTTTTATGGCCTTGTGTAATAGATGAGGCAAGCCCTGCTTTTACAGGGTCAGTTACTGCTGTAAAAACAATAGGAGTATTTGTCAGCTGTTTTGAAAGTGCTACAGTTATTGGGGTAGCAATACCAACAGCCACATCAATCTTATCGCTTTTAAATTTACTGGCAATAGCTGATGCAATATTTAAATCACCATTTGCATTCTGCAGGTCAATATTTGCTTTAACGTTAAGCTCTTTTAATTCATCAAGTACGCCTTTTTCTGCATCATTTAATGAATTATGGGAGATTAATTTAGCAATCCCAATAGTTGGAAGTTCTGGGTTTTTTGCCTCATTTTTTTTACATGCTGTAATGTTTAATATTAAGCCAAAAGCTAATAATGTTATTAATATTTTTTTCATAAGCAAATCCTATTTTTTTACTTCTTTTCCATTTTCTAAAAATATAGTATTTTCAGAAATCAGGTCTGCAGGAATTGTTACACCAAGAGCTTTTACTACATCATTATCAATAATAGTTTGTGTTTCTTTTGCACCTTTTACAAACCTTGTTGGTATATCTTCTGTTTTTTTGCCGTTTAAAATGTCTATAATCTGCTGTCCTGCAAGTCTGCCGATTGTATAATAATCAGCCCCTGCAGTATATAAAACTCCGCCAAACTGTAAAGAAGATGATGGGTCAGCAGAAAATACTGGCAGATTATTTGCAGCAGCTGTTGATGTAACTGCGCTAAGAGATGAGCATACATTGTTATCTGTTACAACATAAAATGCATCAACTCTGCCGATTAAGCTTTCTGCAGCCTGTTTTATTTCGCCAATATTAGTTATTGCCTGGCTTAATAATTTAATACCTAATTTATCACAAACTTCTTTTGTCCTTCTATTCATTACAACAGAATTATCTTCTGAGCTTGTGTAAATCATACCAAGTTTTGTAAATGGCACAATAGAGCGGAAAGCATTAATTTGATTTTCAATATCTACAGCATCAGAAACGCCTGTAATATTTTTGCCGCCTTTATCAATGCTTGGTACAAGTTTAGCAGATACTGGGTCGCTTATTGCAGCAAATACAATAGGAGTATTTTTCATAGTATTAAGCAGAGCAACAGCCATAGGTGTGCCTATACCTACTGCAACAGCTGCACCGTCCGATTTAAATTTATTAGCAATAGATGTAGCAATATTCATATCTGCATTTGCATTTTGGAAGTCATAGTTTACTTTCACTCCTTTTTCTGCAAGTTCATCTTGAATACCCTGTTCTACTGCGTTTAAGGCTGGGTGAGCAAGCAGTTTTGCAACAGCAACAGTCGGCAGAGATTGTGAAGCAGCATCTTCATTTTTTTTACATCCTGAAACTGCTGCAAGTAATACAACTGCCATAGAAATAATCATTAATTTTTTCATTTCATTCTCCAAATATTATTTTTTATT
>DXAQ01000129.1 GCA_019116905.1 Candidatus Mucispirillum faecigallinarum
ATAATCCACCTCTATGCACCGCATAAGTATACATGCCTGTATAGAGCTTGATTTTTTATAAAACTTTTTACAGTTGTTAAAAACTCTTTTAAATATATTTAAAATGTAATATACTTTTTTTATGAAAAAAATATTATTTATAATTATAATTACATTATTATCTTCAAATCTTTATGCAGCACCTTTGCAGTTTAGCGCTGCCCCTGATATTTCATCATATTTAAGTGATGATTTTCAAAGTAATATCTTTCCAAATTTAAAGCTTGTATCAGATGCATATTATAAAAAAGCAGCTAAAAATTATGCTTTAATTTATCCAAAAAATAATTTTATAATATACCAGAATAAACTAGATGATAAAGAAAGTATAAATATAGCTCAGGAATATTTAACACCTGATGCATCAAGGGTGATGCAGGTCTATTTAATAGAAAATCAAGGTGATTTAAATTATGTAGAAGTATTTTTTATAGTTACAACTGGAAAAATAAGTCAGGCATATTCTATTTTAGGCTATGTTAATACTAATAATTTCACGTTAACTTCAAAAACATTTTCTTTTTCTCCTGAATGGATTTATGGCACGCTTGCTTTAATATACCATGACAGTACAGAATATAATGATTATGATATTATAACTGATACTAAAAGTGAACGACCTGCATCACTAATATTTATACCTGATAATAAAAATTATTTTTCATCTCTTACCAATACTGCCACATACCCTGCTGTTAATGTAATAAATAAAAAAAATGTGCTTACATTTTTAGTTAAAGACAGGCGAGTATTAGAATATTTTAGAAAATATGAAGTAGAGCCACAGGGTACTTTTCATAAATATCTTGGTGGTGCTGTTACTATGAAAGCATGTATTTATGCAGAAAGTTTTAATATAAGTAATTTATCAGACAGCACTAAAAAAATAGAGATTACATCAATTCCTGGACTTTTTATGCTTGAAAGTGATAAGGGGTATAACAGGAGTTATGCTTACCAAAAATCATTTTATAAAAGTTTATCAATAAAAAGCACAACTGATTATATGAGAGTATTAGATGAGCCTAACGGTAATGAAATAACGGTAATAGAAAAAGTATATTATAAATCAAGAGATATACTTTATACGCCATGGAATAATAAATATGCAGGGGATGAGCTTTGGTATGCAGTAGTTCTTCCAAAGCTGAATAAATCAGGCTATGTTTTAAGCAGCCAGGCAGATATTACAGAAAAAGGTGCAAGATAATGGCATATAAAAATATTTTAATACTTACAAATGGATATATTGGAGAAAAGCTGCTTTTTTATTTAAAAAAGAAAAAATTAACTCCATTTATTGCAGCTGCTGAAAGTGATACACTGCGCAAAAAAAATACGGGAGATATATTATCATTTTCTAATGATTTCCAAATTTATGAAGTAAATGGGGAAGATTACAGCAAGTCAAAAGATATACTTCCAAATGCCGATTTAATAATATGTGTTGACTGGAAGAAAGATTATTTTAAAGATAATATGCCTTCATGCCCAGTATATTATATGCAGCCATCTTTACTTCCAAAATATAGAGGTTATGGGGCAATAAGTGAACAGTTTATGCGTGGTGTTATTTATTCCGGCATAACAATCTATGAATATAACGGTATGATAGACTGCGGCGATATAATATATCAACAGGAGATAAAAATAGAAGATTACTATAAAGTATCAGACTTTATGGATATTTTAGCAGAAATAACAGCTGAATTTATATTAAAAATATATAACGGCGAAAAATTTAATAAAGTAAGCCAGCAGGAAGAATATGCTTTTTATCTGCCTAAAATTAGAAAAAACAGCCGTAAAATAGATTTTAATGCATCAGCAGTATCAGTATATAATTTTATAAGAGCTTATACCTATCCATTTGGATATGCTGTATTTTATTATAAGGGTGAAGAATATAAAATAGTAGATGCATCACTTGAATCATGGAGCGGACTGGAGGGCAGGCCTGGTGAAATTGTTGCTGTAAATGATTACGGCATAACTGCTGCCTGCGGGGAAGGTTCTATTTTAATTAAAGAAGTAGAATATAATGGAAATATTATGAAATCTTTAATGATAAATATATTTGATGGTGAAATACTTATATAAAAGCATATCACCATAAATATTATTTTTTTCTAAAAATAAATACGCCAATATTTGGTGATAAGGCAGTAAGTTTGCTGTTATCTTCCTTAAAGGAAAGTATTTTTTTTATGTTTTCTGGAAAATCATTAAATATTTTTAAAATTTCATGTGCTTTATCTTCACATTTATTTTGTTTTAATATATTTTCTATTTTTACTTCCTCAGTAAAATTTAAGAAAAAGTTAAGGTTAGCATATTCTTTTGTAAAATCTAGTATTTCATTAATAGTATAAAATCTTCTGTGTTTATCATCCATTTGAGCAGCGGCAGCGTTTAAGTATGCGTCTTCATCATATACAATAGCTTCTGTAATCACTGCCACATTGCCAGACTCTATGCCAGCAAAGAATTCATTAATAAATTCTTTTGGGTTATCATGAGTATGCAGTTTATATCTTAAAAGAAAGATATTATTTTTATGCAGGTGATAATTATCGATATACTTATCTACAATCTGCTTATCTTTAGTAAAATTATCAAACATTTTTCTTTCTCCTGGCTTTTTCTAAAAATGACAAAGTAACGGCTGATAAGTCATCAAACTCTAATAAAAATGCATCGTGTCCGTAATCAGAATCAATTGTTACTCGTTCCACCTTATTATCATATTTTTTCATTATATCATACATTTCATCCATTTGGTAGGCTGGAAATAAAAAATCTGTAGTAAAATCTATTAATAAAGTATTAGCTTTAAGGCGTTTAAGAGCATCTTCATAAGAGCCGTATCCGTAAGATAAATCAAAAATATCCATAGCTTTTAGAATATATAGATAGCTGTTTGCGTCAAACCTTTCAGTAAATTTATAGCCATTATATTTTAAATAGTTTTCCACTTCAAAGCTGCTTGAAAAATCAAATATAGAATCTTGATAGCCAAGCCTTCTACCAAATTTTGCATTAAATGATGCATCTGAAAGATAAGTGATATGCCCTGCCATTCTGGCGATTGCAAGCCCGTCTTTTGGTATAGTTTTGCCATAATAGTTGCCGTCCATCCAGTTAGGGTCTTTTGTAATAGCATATCGTGCAACAGTATTAAAAGCCATAGCCATTGGAGTAATTCTGCCAGCTGCAGAAATAATTACAGCGTTTTCCACCATTTCAGGAAAAGTAATTGCCCATTCAAGAGACTGCATACCACCCATTGAGCCTCCTATTACGCAGAATAGTTTTTCAATTTTTAAGTGGTTTAAAAGTTTTTTCTGAGCTTTTACCATATCTCTGATTGTTACGACAGGGAATTTTAGTGCATACCTATTGCCTGTGTATGGGTCAACGCTGGCAGGGCCAGTTGAGCCGTAGCAGCTGCCTAGTATGTTTGAGCAGATAACAAAATACTTATCTGTATCTATTGTTTTACCTGGGCCAATCATAGCGTCCCACCAGCCTGCTGTTGTATCATCAGGAGAGGAAAGCCCTGCAGCATGTGCAGAGCCTGTTAAAGCATGGCACACAAGTATTACATTATCTTTATTTTCATTAAGTGTGCCGTATGTTTCATAAGCCAAAGTTACAGGAGATAAAATTCTTCCACTTTCTAAAAAGAATTCATCTTTAAAAGTAACAAACTGTGTTTTGACTATACCAATAGAGTTTCCCTGTTCCATTAATCGCCTAATGCCTTATCAAAATCTTTAATAATATCATCAATATTTTCAATACCAACAGATACTCTAATTAAATCAGTAGATATACCTGTTGCTTCTAATTCTTTTTCTGAAAGCTGCCTGTGGGTAGTGCTTGCAGGGTGAGTAACGATAGTTTTAATATCACCAAGGTTTGAAACGTGCAGAGCAATAGTTACTTTTTCAATAAACTCTTTACTTTTTTCAAAGCCGCCTTTAACCCCAAAAGTCAGCAGTGAGCCGCCACCAAGAGTTAAATATTTATCAGCATTTTTATGGTTTTTATTATCTTTTAAACCGTTGTAGTCAACCCATGCTACATTTTTATGGTTTTCCAGAAATTTTGCAAGTTTTTTTGCATTTTCCACATGTCTTTCCATTCTAACATGCAGTGTACCTATGCCCTGCTGAATCATAAATGCATTAAATGGGCTTATTGTGCCGCCTATATCTCTCATAGCGCTTACTCTCATTTTTGCAGCAAATGCAGCAGCACCAAAATGTTTAGTAAAAACAAGACCGTGATAGCTTTCATCAGGAGTAGTAAGTTCTGGAAATCTGCCGCTTGCTTCCCAGTCAAATTTGCCACTGTCTATAACAATGCCACCAAGCACTGCACCATGACCGCCTAAAAATTTTGTAGCAGAATGTATAACAATATGTGCGCCGTATTTAATAGGCCTTACAAGGTATGGAGTAGCGCATGTGTTATCTACTACAAGCGGCACTTTATGTTTTTCAGAGAGCTCTGCAAATTTTTTAAAATTAGGAACAAAGCCTTGTGGGTTTGCAATAGATTCTATATATATTGCTTTTGTTTTATCATCAATTAATTTATCAAATTCATCAATATTTTTAGGGTCAGCAAACCTAATTTCTATACCAAATCTTGCAAGCTGGTTAGCAAAAAGAGTGTGAGTGCCGCCATAAAGCAGGTTAGAAGTAACAATATTATCACCGCATTTTGCCAAAGTAGCAATGGTCATAAATTCAGCAAACTGACCAGATGCACATGCAAGAGCAGCTATACCACCCTCAAGAGCTGCAACTGTTTCTTCTAATACGTTAGTTGTAGGGTTATTAAGCCTGGAATAAATATACCCAGCTTCTGATAAATCAAAAAGGTTGGCACCGTGTGTGCAGTCTTTAAACTGGTATGCGTTTGATAAATATATGGCTGGGTTAGTTGCACCAGTCTCATCCTTTTTATATGTGCCATGAACTGCCAGAGTTTCAATAGATAATTTTTTCTTCATATAATATACACCTCATAAATTTTATTAAAAATTTTATCCGTAAAATTTTTAAATAACGCACAGCCGAAATAAATTCGTCTATGCTTACGCTGCGCGACAGCACATCCTGTGCTTATATTACAATAAATAGTAATATACTTATCACAAAGCTTAATTATAAAGGCAGGTAGAAAAGAACTAATTTGATTAAGAACTTATCTCTCCCCTAAATAATTGGAGCAGGAATTAGCACCATCTGCTATTAAGAAAATAGCCGGTTGCTGCAGCTTCAAAGGGCCTGTCCCTCCACTGCTCAGGATAAGGTATAGCATAGTATAAGATAAAAGGTATATATGTCAAGTAAAAAAATCGTTTTATTTTGCACTTATACAAATTCCCTGCAAAATTATATGAATTAAAATAAAAAAACCCCATTTGCTTTTATACAAATGGGGTATATAAATATAATTATTAAAACCTTGCGCCTATTTCAAAAAAGACTTTTATATCTGTAGAATAGTTACTCTGTGCTGCTGCCTGAAAGTTTGGAAATGATGAATAATCTATACCAAATCCAGTTACAAGATATTTCCATACATACTGAGTGCCTGCTGTTACAGAGTAACCCATAACAGATGTGCCGCTTGATACATTAGTTCTAAAGGAAGGACCTATGCCAATATATGGCACAAAACCACTTTTATTAACAGGTAGATTTCTCTGCACTAAAAAATGAGCTTTTACATCTACATAATGGTTTGTTAGAAAACCTATACTTGTATATTCAAGGCTTGTTGCAAGTGCAAAATATTTTAAAAAGCTGTATTTATATCTAAAACCACCACCAAAACCAGTTTTTTCTTCTGGCGTATTCATAGGAAAAAAGCCATTTAAAATTAATGTAAGAGTCATTGGTTCTTGTGTATAATCCTTAGATAATGTTATATCATTAGCTGTATTATTATCCATTATCTTGTTTTGAAAATATGAACTGTTATCTTTTTCGTTATACTCTGTTATTATATTCTGCTGATTATCCACAGTATAAGTATTATTATCTGTTACCACTTGTGCAAAGCAGATATTACCAGTTAAAATAAATACTAAAATTAAATAAAACTTTGATTTCATAAAATGTTCTCCTTTTTCATATTTAAAATTGTTATTAGACACTTATACATTACATGCAGGATAATAGATGTCTTGTCTAAAAAAGTTCTGCAATTATATCATGGGGGGGGGATTGTCAAGTATTTTTTTACTAATAATAAAATTTATTGAAAATGATGAGAAAATAATATAGAAATAATAAAACATTTTATAAAAGGTGAATTATGCGGACAGTAATAGTTGCAGCAGTTATAGCAATATTAGCAGGAATTATATATCAAAAGGTAGTAGAAGAAAATGTAAGTATTAAAGAAGTAGCAGGATATGTAACAGATACAGCATCTAAAATGGCAGATGAAGCCTCAAAAGCAGTTGAACAGGGCGATTTAAAAGGTGTTTCTGAAAATATAGATAAGGTGAAAGAAAGTGCATCATCACTAATGCAGGAAACAAGGGATAATTTTATAAAAGAAAAACTTCCTGAAATTGCTAATATTGATATGACAGAAGTATGGAAAAATATTACATGTGAAAAAGCATTATCAATATATGAAAACTATATATCAGGAGATATGGCAGGGAGTAACAGCGAAGAAAACGTATATACAGTTTTAAGTGTTATGCGCCAGCATGGAAAAAGCGAAAGTGAAATAAAAGATGCCATAAAAACATTATTTTGTAATAATAATTAAGAAGTTTTATCTAAGTCTCTAATTATTGGGCGTATTTCTTTATTTACTTTTTTCATATTTAAAAATAAATAAAGGGATGCAAGCATCATAATCAAACTCCATATAAGCATAGTAGCCTGAGGTGGAATATGCTCTGTTACTGTGCCTGCGAAAAAGCAGCCGATAGGACCAAGTCCTAGGTTAACTATAGTATATAAGCTGATTACTCTGCTGCGCATTTCTACTGATGATATTGTTTGAAAGATTGTATTTGTTGCAATAAATGTAGCCACAAGTCCAAGCCCTGCAGGGATAACAACAAGCATAGAAAGAGCAGGAAATGGGGAAATGGCAAATACTGCCAGACTTAAAGCGTATAAGACACTGACTTTTACAATAGGTTTTGGCATAGTTTCAAGACGAATAATGGAGGCAACAGAGAAAGCGCCTATTATTGCACCAAAGCCAAAAAGCCCCATTAAAAGCCCTAAAAGCCTTGAATTTCCGTGAAGAATATCTTTTGCAAATATAGGAAACATTACTGTATAGGAATAAGAAAAAAGTCCAAATATTGCTAAGAAAATAAATAAAGTTTTCAGCGAATAGAAATTTTTAACATATTTTAAGCCTTCTGCCACATCGTTTATCATATGATGTTTTTTCTTATCGTGAGGCATTTCATTAAACCTGATAGTATAAAGCACATAAAGCACAGGCAGATAAAGCACAGCAGTTAAAAGAAAACAAAGCCCTTCCCCAGCGTAATATACTATAAAGCCTGCAATAGAAGGGCCGACTAATCTTGATAAATTAAATGTCATTGACTGCAAAGATAATGCACTTTTTAAAGTTTTTCTGCTTTCCACCATTAAAAGAATAGATGACTGCCTTGCAGGCATATCTATTGCAGAAACTATTCCAAGATAAAGGCTTAAAATAAGTATAAGGTAATAATTAACAGTATTTGTAAGCACAAGTATTGCCATAATTACAGCATGCAGCATTGTTAAAAATTGAGTAACCATTAAAGTTTTTCTTTTATCGTGCTGCTCTAAGTATGCGCCTGCCAAAAGCCCTACAATAAATATAGGGGCGTTAGCTAAAAGCTCTACAAGCCCTAATTTTAAAGGTGATTCTGTAAGCCTGTAAACAAGCCAGGAGTTAGCAAGTTTTTGCACCCATACTCCTGTCATAGCAGCAGACTGGCCTGCAAGAAACAGTGTAAAATTTCTTGATTTTAGGGCAGAAAATGTATTTGGGTCAAGCCTGAAAGGCAGTCTGAAATGGTGCAGGTTCATATTATTTATCTCTCATTTTGCATTTATACATCCTGTCAGGCTCAGGGCTGCATTTATATAAGGAACATTCTTCTAATGAATATGATTTATGTTTTAATGTATCATATATTAAAAATTTTATGCTGTTATCTTTTTTATTACCAGTTTGAATAAGTTTCCAGTATTTAAGTTCGTAATTATTACATACTAATATTCTTGAGCCGTAAAGAGTGGCTTCATCATGAGTTAAAGCATAAATATTTAAAGGAGCAGTTATCAGGCAGAGAAATAATATTACTTTTTTCATAATTTATAATACTATTAAATCAAGAATTAATCAACAGTATAAATTTTAGTAAAGCTGGTTATAATAGAATATACCTTTTAGACCTGTTGATAAAACATAAATATGAGATAATATACCCATAGCCATAACAGCAGATACCATATATTTATTCTGCAGAATTTCTTTGTTTTGTGAAACAAGATAAGTGATTACAGGCAGCAATGGCAGCATATATCTTCCCTGTGGCTGAAAATCAATAAAATAAGAGTAATAAAGCACAAGCAGCACTGAAATTAATGCAAGTATTACAGCAGTTATACTGTCTGCATATTTTTCTTTATTATGTGATTTAATAATGTAATTAAAAAGCACAGCAAAAAAGAAAAGATAGGCTGCAAGCATAATAAAATAATATACTGGGTGAGCAGCAATATTCATGCCACCGTATAAGCCAAAGAAACTGCCTATTAACACCTGTAAAAAGCCGTATTTTGTAAAAAGAGTTATTAATGGTACATCTTTTGCAGCTAAAAACATTGTTTCATACATTTCATTAAAAGGGGTGGCAGGGTTAAGCATTGGGATTGCATGAATTATGCGCATCTGCCTAAATATTTCAGATTTATCAAACCCGTAATAATAAAGGTCAATAGAATATCTTGATAAAAATACTGCTAAACTGCATACTGCAACAGCTGCATATATTTTAAATAAAGTTTTTCTTCTGTCATTTTCTGCCATAAAATATTTTTTAAGTAATACATAACCCATAAGCAGTAACACAAGATAATAGTTAGGTTTTGCCATAAGGATAAGGGCTGTTAAAAGGCTTATGAATATTATAGTAATAATATTTGATTTATTTAATATAAAATTATCATCATTAAGCATAGTATTTAACATGCTTGATTTAACTGATAACTGGCAGATTAAAATAAAAGCGAAAAAATAGTCAAGGGCATCTGAAGTGGCGTATGAAAAAATATACCATACCTGCGGCGTAATAAAAAAAGCAAATAATAAAAATGGGCTTTTATTATAATTTTTTATAATGATAAATACGATAATAAATGCAAGCAATACATTAAAAAATCTGTAACTTGTTTCATAAGGGATAATGGCTGCGATTTTGCCTGCAATAAAATAATATATAGTTAATTCGCAAAGTCTTGTTTGGCCGTAGGAGCAGAATTTATCATCAGGTAAATCACGCATATCAGGCACCATAAAGTTAGTTTTATAATACTCTATGGCTGCTTTTGTAACGGTTTCATCAGGGTGGACATTTGAGCTTGCTGCTGCTATTACTGTAATGTATAAAAGTGTAATTGAAAGCATTATTTTTACTATTATTGATATATAACGATTATTCATAGGTGAAGTTATAATATATAAAATCAAAAGTCAACTTAAAATAAGTATGCTGTATCTGTAATAAATTTATTCTTGCACCTGTTTAAATAAAGTATATAATAATAGGTATGAGCAGATTATTTTTTATATTATTTATATTATTTTCAGTAAATATATATGCGCAGAATATTGGTGGTCCAATAGTGCGCGGGGTTGAGCCAAAAGAGCCGAAAGTTTATGGAGACCCAAAACTGTTTGACCCATTTAAAAATCCTGATGAAGTAGATGAACCTTATATAGAAGACCCGGATATGACAAGAATGGAGCTGCCCTTTAAAGAGCCTGAAATTCTTTTTGACAGGGAACTGCAGGATGAAATGCTTGAAAGGTATTATGAAAAAGAGCCAGTTGAGCCGCCTATGTTTGAGCCTGATTTAAGGAGTAAAGACTCTATGGCAAAAGAGCCAGAGCCTTTAATAGTTGTGCCTGATGAAAGGAATATAGGCAAGTGTCCAAAGGGTTTAAGATGTAATTAATGGGAAGGGTTTACCCCAAGCCCTATAAGCATCATTTTTACGCCCATTGCCACAATAAAAACCTGCATTATTCTTGCTGTTACAAAAAGCACAAGTTTACCAAGGACTCTTTCAAGAAATGATGCAAAGTAGAAAAGTACAGACATAAAAAAGAATGCTGCAAGTATGCCTGCGATAGTATTTTTCATACCACCCTCTGCTGCCATAACTACTATTGTAGAAAGTGTGCCGGGGCCTATAAGCATAGGGAACGCCATAGGGATAATAGAGCGTCTTATTAATTCTTCTTCGCTCATATCCTGATAATGAGAGAAATCTTTTACAGCACCTGGAAACAGCAGGTTTTTTATACCCATCACAACAAGAATAAGACCGCCTGCAATACGTAATTCATCAAGAGAGACTCTAAACATATATTCCATAACGGCAGGGCCTGCAAAAAGGAAAATCATAACTATTACAAAGGCTGTAATAATAATATTTCTAAAAAGATGCTGTCTGACTTTTAATGCCATACCGTCAGTCATTGCAATAAATTGCGGCAGGTTGCCAAATGGGTTCATAACTGCAACAATAGCAATAGCAGAAAGAAATACTGCATATATAAATGATTCAATATTTGAAAACATAGCTTTATACCTTTTTAAATATACTTTTATGCAAATATATACTTTTTGGTTATAATATCAAGAGCAAATATAAAGTTATTGACATTTATTTTTATATAAAAGATATTTAAGTAAATATTAATAATGAGGTAAAATTTATGAAAAAATCAATCTCTACTAATAATGCACCGAAAGCTATAGGACCATATTCACAAGGGGTAGCGTTTGGTGATTTAATTTTTACATCAGGTCAGATTCCAGTAAACCCTGAAACTTCTGAGATTCCAGCAGGTATTGCAGAGCAGACAAGGCAGGTATTAAAAAATATATCAGGTGTACTTGAAGCTGCAGGAAGTTCTATGGATAAAGTGCTTAAAACAGTAGTATCAATAAAAGATATGAATGATTTTGCTGCTATGAATGAAGTGTATGCATCATTTTTTAGTGAGCCTTATCCAGCGCGAACAACTGTTGAAGTTGCAAGGCTGCCAAAAGATGTGCTTGTGGAAATTGAGGCGATAGCTTATAAATAGTTAAAACTAGTTCCGCCTGCTTTTTATAGCAGGCGGATAGGAGAGTTGGCAGCTGATAAATTTATCAGCTGCGCAGAGTAAGGTATAAAATGGGAGTAGTTATATTGTTTCTTCAACTCTTTCTTTTTGAGTTAAAGATGAAAGTTTTTTAACTTTTTCAATATCCAGATTTAATGCTTTTGCAACTCTCTGGCCGTAATCTGCACTGGCTTTATAAAAAAGAGCAGCCTGCCTGTATTGTAAATTTTCTTTAGCTTTTCCAAGGTTTAAAGCTATGTTAGATACAGTATTTTCTTTTTCGCTTTCATTCATTACCCTGTCAAACAGTTCGCCAGCCTGAATAAAGTCTGCATCTTCTATCATTCTATCGTGTCTTCCAATAGATGCAGAAATATCAATAAATGGCGGGTTAAATTCAGCATTAGTTTCTATACCTGTAAAAGAGCTTGGGAAGTAGTGGTATTCTTTACCGCCGTTATCCATATTCATTGCTCCGTCCCTTATGCCGTTGTGAAATGGGCAGCGTGGTTTATTAACAGGCAGCTGGTGGGAGTTAGAGCCTAAACGCCACCTGTGCGCGTCGCCGTATGCAAAAAGCCTGCCTTGTAAAAGTTTATCAGGAGATGCTGCAACCCCCGGCACAAGGTTTGCTGGGGAGAATGCAGCCTGTTCCACTTCTGCAAAGAAGTTTTCAGGATTTTTATTCAGAGTAAGTCTGCCCAGAGGTATTAATGGAAAATCTTTATGATACCAAACTTTTGTAACATCAAATGGGTCAAATTTATATGTTTTTGCTTCATCTGGGCTCATAATCTGAACAAATACATCCCATGACGGAAAGTCATTTTTTTCAATAGCGTTAAATAAATCTTCTGTTGCGTGGTCTGGGTTTATGCCTGCCATTTTTTCTGCTTCATCATTTGTCATTGTTTTATTGCCCTGATTAGTTTTGAAATGGTATTTTACCCATACATATTCATTTTTTTCATTATACCACATAAAAGTATGGCTTGAATGGCCGTCCATATGCCTGTAACTGTAAGGCGTGCCTCTGTCTGAAAAAAGTATTGTTACCTGATGAACAGATTCTGGTGTAAGCGAAAAGAAATCCCAAACCATATTTGCATCATGCAGATTAGTCTGCGGGTTTCTTTTTTGAGTATGTATTAAATCAGGAAATTTTAATGCATCTCTAATAAAGAATATAGGTGTATTATTTCCAACTATATCATAATTTCCTTCTTCAGTATAAAATTTTACCGCAAACCCTCTAGGGTCTCTTGCAGTATCTGCAGAGCCTTTTTCGCCGCCTACTGTAGAAAATCTGACAAACACATCAGTTTTTTTACCAACTTCTGAAAAAAGTTTTGCTTTTGTATATTTAGATAAATCGTTAGTTACTTCAAAATACCCTTTTGCTCCTGCACCTTTTGCATGCACCACCCTTTCAGGTATTCTTTCTCTATTGAAGTGAGCAAGTTTTTCAACCAGATGAAAATCCTGCAGTAAAGTATATCCTTCTTTTTCACCTGTTGTGATAGATGATAAATCACTGCCAACAGGTATCCCTTGTGATGTAGTTAAATATTTTTTATTCATATTAACCTCCTAAAAAGACTATAACAATAATAGTAATAATTATCAATATTATTTTTATAAAAACCAACAATTTAAACAAAATTGTTGGAAATTAAAATATAATTAAGTGGTTAAAAGTGCAGATTTATCTTATAAAATTACATATTTTATGAAAAAATATTTGACAGTATTAAAAAGAATATATTTAATATATAATAATATAATTATAAGGAATAACATGGTTTTATATATTATTCGCAGGCTTTTGATGATGATACCTATGTTTATAGGTATCACAATAATATGTTTTATAGTAATCCACTTAGCGCCAGGTGATGCAGCGGAGATGCGTGCAGCTATGGGGCAAAAATATTCTGAAACTGCAAGAGCAAAGTTTGAAAAATTATACGGTCTTGATAAGCCGCTTTATGAGCAGTATATAATATGGCTAAAAAAGGTAGTGCGTCTTGATTTTGGTGAATCTTTTGCAATAGACGGCAGAAGTGTAAGTGAAAAGATTGGAGAGCGCATACATATTACAGTAGGTTTAAACTTATTAAGTATGTTTTTTATATTTTTAATAGGGCTGCCCCTTGGGGTGCTTTCTGCCTATTACCAAAACAGCATATTTGATAAGGCTGTTACAGTTATAGTTTTTATTGGGTTTGCTGTGCCTACATTTTGGCTTGCAGTAATATGTATGTATTATTTCAGCATATATTTAGGCTGGCTGCCTATTTCAGGGCTTTATACAGAATATATTTATGACACATTAAGTTTTTGGGGCAAGGTAAAGGATGTGGCAGCCCATTTAATTTTGCCGTTATCAATATCAGTATTTGGCTCTCTTGCGGGGATATCCCGTTTTGCAAGAACATCTACTCTTGATGTATTACATGAAGATTATATTACAGCAGCACGGGCAAGGGGTATAGGGGAAGGAAAAGTATTATTCAGCCACGCGCTGCGTAATGCTCTTTTACCAGTTATAACTATTTTAGGTCTTTCTATTCCCGGGCTTATTGGCAGCAGTGTTATATTTGAATCAATATTCAGCATACCAGGTATGGGACAGCTTTTCTATAACTCTGTAATGATGAGAGATTACCCTGTTATTATGGGTATATTAGTAATAGGTGCACTGCTTACATTAATAGGTAATTTTATTGCAGATATTGCTTATGCTTATGCAGACCCAAGGATACGCTATGGAAAGAAATAGTTTAAGGCGTAAGATATTTTCAAAATTTAGTAAAAATATACTGCTTGTTACAGGCAGCATAATTGTGTTATTTTTTATAATTGTTGCAGTATTTGCACCATTTATAGCTACACATAACCCTGCGCTTACAAATTTAGATGCAGTTTTTACTGCTCCAAACAGTACATATCTTTTTGGAACAGATGCTTTGGGCAGAGATGTATTTTCGCGTGTAGTATATGGAGCAAGAATATCATTATTTGTTGGTTTTATTGCTGTTGGTATATCATTAATTATAGGTGTTATTTTAGGCTTAATTTCTGGCTATTATGGCAGGGTAGTAGACAGCATAATTATGCGCTTTACAGATATTATGTTGTGTTTTCCTACATTTTTCTTAATATTAGCAGTGATAGCTTTTTTAAAGCCGTCTATTATAAATGTTATGGTAGTAATAGGCGTTACAGGCTGGATGGGTGTAGCCCGTCTTGTGAGAGCTGAAGTAATGAGTGTTAAAAACAGGGAGTATATAACAGCTGCAAGGCTGCAGGGGTTAAGTCATGTAAAAATTATGTTTAAGCATATACTTCCAAATGTGCTGTCTCCTGTATTTGTAACTGCCACATTAGGAGTTGCAAGTGCTATATTATTAGAATCATCACTTAGTTTTTTAGGCTTAGGCGTTCTGCCGCCTACGCCATCATGGGGAAATATTTTAACAGAAGGTCAGAATAATATAATAAATGCGTGGTGGCTTTCCCTTTTTCCAGGTATTGCAATAGTTTTAACTGCGCTGGGCTATAATCTTTTAGGGGAAGGTTTAAGAGATGCTCTTGACCATAAAAATAATAAATCAGAAATAAAAGGGTAGCTATGAAAAAAAATATTTTACTTATTTTATTAATATTAAGTTTTACTGTATCATGCAGTGATACTGGTTTGGAAATAGTTTCGTATTCTGATTATTCAAGTGATATTTCATATAAAGTAGGCAGCCTCAGAGACGCAAGGCTTACATTTTTTGATATTAATGAGTTAAAGCAGATAAGGAGTATTCCAAATAACTTATCAAGCGGTAATTTATGGGGCAGAGTTCAGTTTGCTCAAACTCATACTATTGACCCAAATAATAATGAAGAAAGAAAAGAGCCGTCTCTAATACCATATAGAGCAGCCCTTTTACTTTTTACGCCGCAGGAAGCTTTATCCAGTCTTAAAGTAACAGTAACATATATGGATAATAATGTAAGTAAATCAGAAGTTTATGTTATGCAGCCGCCAATAAATATGCCAAAATCAGATTATAATAATAAAAGCTCAAAAAAAGATATAACATATTCAAAGCGTTCCTGGAGTGTTCTTTTGCCATATTATCTTATAAAACCTGATATGCAGTTAGAATTTCAGGCAGTAACAAAATCAGGGCTTGAATTAGCGGGGCAGTTAACAGGTGATGATATAGAGTTTGCAGCCCCAATTGAGGGAGTATTTTTCTTTATTAAGCTTGGCATGCTTTGCGAAGTTCCAAAGGAAGGCTACCCTTATTATTTTGATATGATAAATGACCCGGCACATGCTATGCAGGAATATTTCCAGACTGTGCCATTTGCTGGTATTGTTAATGCATATTATGAAGACAGGGAGTTAAAGCCTGTAATTATTAGGAACGGCACAATTTATCAGGATAACAGCTCTTATGCAAACCCAGATGCATACAGCGGCGATATGCGTGAAGATGTGGCAAAAGCACAGGTAAGCGTAGGGATAGATTTAGCAAATAAAGGGGTTGCATCAAGCGCCTTAAACCAGTCTCATGAAATAACGCATGATATGTTTTATTTTACAGTTCATCATGCACAGGGTAAATATGCAGGTGGCAAAGTGCAGGGGCATGGTTTAAGCGGCGGTAATGGTATAGGCACCCTTTATGCATCAAAAGATAATGAATTCAGCCACGAAGTAGGCCATGGGTATAATATGGGGCACTACCCTAATTCAAATGAAAGTGCAGACGGCTCTATTCATGGATATTCTACATCATGGGGTTATGATGCATATAAAAACAGGATGCGTGCAAATGTAGCATGGAATTCAAACCCTGATGCTTATATGTTTTACGATTATTATATTACACCATTTCAGGAAACATACGGCTGGAATAAGGACAGTATGGCTGGCGGCTGGGCAGACAGTGCTATTTCAAGATATACTCATAATACAGCAAGAAGCACAAGGCAGATACAGAAAAATATTGAAGGCAAATATTTTTTAAGTGATGATAAAAACAGCGAAGGAAAATATTATTATATAGGCTGGGATAAAACAGCAAGAGAATATAAAAAGGCAACAGAGGCTGCATTTTTAAACAGCAGAAAAGAGCCAGCTTTAAAAGGGGTGCCAGTAATAACTATTTTAGGGGGTTATGACCCAAACAGCCCATATAATGCAGTGCTTTATCCATATTTCAGGGCAAACTATGGCAATGTGTTTACAGATTTATTTTTAGATACTCTGCCAGATGATGCATCTTCTTATTTAGAGATAACATATTATAATGGAAAAGCCACTCAGTATGTAGTGCTTTCTAATACAAGGTATGCTGGTAATGTAATAAACAAACTTCATGTAAATATTGCAGAAAGTGATAAGCCGGATACTATTACTTTATATGTAAATAATATTGTAAAAGGCTTAACAAAAATTGATGAGGCAGTATATTTAACCCCTATGCCTGCCCCAGTTATAATAGGTAAATCAAATGGTTACAATGACGTAATAGAAACAGATGCAGCATCCATAAATAGCAGCCTGCAAAATGAAACTCTTGATAACTATACTCTTACATCAAAAGAAAAAGAGTTAATAGAAATATTATACAGGCATAACGCGTTAAATAAACTTTCATCTGTTCAAAAATCTATTGCAGAAGATTATACAGGCAAGAAAAACAAGATAGATGAAATTAATGCATACATTGATGATAACTATACAGCACTAGAAAGTAATAATATATCAGCAGATGAAACATTAAAGCAGCTGCTTTCATCAAATGGGCTTGGAGCAGTTGAGTATAAGTTTAATCAGGCAGAAATCAACGGCAAATGTATGGAAGTATATAAATCTGCAGATAGTGATAAATCAGTGCGTGTTGCAGTATGTAATAAAAGTGAAAATCAAAGGTGGGCAGTAGATAATGCAGGGCGGATACATTCAGCAGTTTATCCTGGTTATTGTTTAGAGCAGGGTAAAATGGCAGTGTTGCAGTTATGCTCAGAAAATACTAAACAGCAGTGGAAAATAAGAAGTGATACAGAAAGCGGCGTAGTGTATGAGAATGTAGGAGTAAGCAATCAGTGTATAGATAACAGCAAAAGCGAGCCTGAAAAAATAATAGCCTATTCCTGCAGCGGCAATGCAAACCAAAGGTTTAAAAGTAAATTTTCAGAAGATACAAATAATTATTTAAGCCTTATGGGTGGAAGTTTAATCAGTGAAATATGGAAATATATACCAGCAGAAAGTGGAGAATAGAAACAATGAGAAAAATATTTATATTATTTATATTAGTATTTGCGGTAAATGTGCCGTTAATTTATGCCCAGTATGGTGATTATTATGACGGTACAAACAGCTACAGCTATGGTGATATGCCAGCTCCTTCAAAAAGTAAAAAATCATCATCAGGCAGTGAAAAGCATTTTATAGGTATTTCCCCATCACTTTATATTCCTACTGGTAAAACTGCATATATAAAGGACTTTACAGGAGTAGGTGGCGGCTTTGATATAAAATATAAATATAATTTTAATAAAATTATTGGGCTTGCAGGAGGTTTCAGATATAACTATGCAGGCGGCTCAAATATACAGAATAATACAGATATAAGTACAGAGCATAATTTATTAGATTTTCAGGTATTAGCAGTACTGCAGTATGATGATGTGAAAGTAACGAAAGGTTTTATTCCATATATTGCAGCTGGCATGGATGTGGCTGTATCTATAGTTAATAAGACAACAAAAGTATCAACATATAAAGAAGATGCAGACGGTGCAGTATATTTAACAAATACAGTAACAGCAAAAGAAAATGAATCATCATCTAATATTGGTTTTACAGCTGCTGCAGGTCTTCGCTATGCTTTTTCAAATAACGCAGTTATAGGGTTTGGAGTAGATTATACCTATGTTTTTACAAATCATGATTATTCAGGCATAAGGGTGTTTTTAGATGCAGGCTATAGGTTTTAATGTATAAGCAGCCTGCAGCCTGTTTAACAGGTGAATACTCTGATAATATTTCAGTTTATGTGGGTATAATAATACTTTTCTATCGCTTTTGCTGCCTTTAAATCACATTTTAATGTTCATATCTATCATTTAATATTTCAGCTGCTTTAATTTATGCTTTTATAATTTTAATATCTTTTCAAATAAGTATTTTAAAAAATTCAATATCCTTGACACTCAGCTATTAAATAGTGAATGCATTTTTTTTACTTTGTCAAAAAAGATTTCTTATTTTATTTTTTTAATCATTAAAATAAATATAAATATGGTTATTTAATGTAATTTATCAATATATATTGATAATATTAAATAAAAAGTGATTTTAATACTAAAAAGGTATTGTAATTTTAAAAAAATTAGTATATATTAAAACAGGTGGTTGAATATCTAATTATCAGATATATATTCATTTGAATGTTTAAGTCTTTTTTTTGTTTAAAAACAACACTAAAAAGGTCTTTTTAATAATAATTTAAGTATGTTATATGGTAAGGGAAATGATGATGATTATTAAAAATTATGTTGATTAGCACTTAAATCTATTGTTGACTTTATCAATAATAGATAGGTGGTAGTCAATGTAAAATTATGCAATAATATGGGGGGTTTTGTTATGAAGTATTCAACAAAATCGTTTGTGTATGCAAGGTGGTTATTTGCATGCATTGCAGTTTTACTGTTCCTGTCTTATGCAGATGTGTATGCATATAAGGGTGATGCATTTATTACCCCGGACAGCTGGAACAGACATATCACATCTAATGGGGTTCGCAGTTCCATTAATGGTATCTCTTTTGGAGATACTGGCCTTCTTAAAATGGGATACACTACTCGCATTAAATTAAGGTTTAGTGATGAGACAGATTATCCTATTTATCAATATGCACGTGTGCGATTAAGCGGCGTTCAAGTTGGGGAAGGTGAGTTTATCCTTAATTTAAATATGCGTGGCGCTTATGATAATGCACCAAGTATAGGGGACAGGGTATATCACCGTTTTTATGATGGTCTTTATGCTTCTCGTAATTACAATGAATATACAAGAAGTATAAACAATGAAGACGGAGATTTAAGAATATACCAGGGTAATATGGAATTTAAAAATGTTATTCCTATTACAGACATATCTCTTGGTAGAATTTATTTAGCACAGATAGACGGTTATAAAGTTGATGGTGCTAATATAAAAGTTACACCTTCTGAATATTTCAATATTAATGTGTATTATGGTTTACCAGTAAGCTATTACAGCAATTTAGATACACAGGTTGTTGGAACTAATATGGAAATACCTATAGAAAGTTCTGGCACACGTCTTAAATTTGCTTACAGCTATTTTATTCAGAATAACGACAGCAGCTTAAATACACATGTGGCAAGGGCAAGGCTTGACCAAACATTAAGCTTTGAGCCATTAGATGCAACAATCTATGCTGAAGGGGATTTAATAGGCAGAGCATTTGTATATGAAGCAGGGTTTGATTCAGATATTCATGCAAGTAAAACAAATATTTCTCTCTATGTAAACGGACAGGCTACTGTTAATAATAACCCAATAAATAATTATGTATCACTTTATGAAGGCTTATTAGGCACAAGTGAATATGTAATGGGGGGGGGTAAAATCACACAAGGAATAATTGATAAATTATTAATTGGTGTTGGTTACGAAGGAAGATATAATTTTAAAGATTATTATGGTGATAGAGATTATCACAGAGTATTTGGAAATATTGACTTAGTCGGTTTAATTCACAGAAATAACTATCTTAGTTTAATTGTAGATTACTACAATGTTCCTGAAACAAGATATCAAAATGGCACATCAAGAGTTGTTGGTGGTTTTAGAATGACTCAGGTTTTTTCAGAAAAAGTTGAGGCATGGATGGGCGTAAACGTTCAAAACTTCCAATACAGAAACAGCCCTGTCAGAATGAATGGTATGATTAATAACTTTGATTTTATTAATCAAAGATGGAATGATGAAAATACTACATTAGCATATATTGGTGCAGTGTATAAACCAGTAGACTGGTGTGCATTACAGCTTGAATATGTATTTGAGTATGCAGATTTATTTAAAAATGCTGATTTACAGCCAGATGTGCATACTGTAGAAATGTGGGCAAACTTTTTATTCTAAGGAGTAGACTATGAAAAAGTTACCATTACTTTTATTATTTTTATTATTTGTAACAGTAGCTTATGCTGTGGACAGCACAAAGCCAACCTACCATAATACAGATTGGATAGAAAAACATGGTCAGGCAGCAAAAGCTAATGATTCAGAATGTATGACATGCCATGAAGAAAGAGTAGAATGTATTTCATGCCATGAAGATACACCACCACGCAACCATACTGCTACATTTGTAAACAGAACACACGGTATGCAGGCTAGGTGGGATAGAACATACTGCCAAACTTGTCACAAACAGGATTACTGCGATTCATGCCATGAAAACGCATTTCCATTAAGCCACACAAGGTCAGGTTTTGGTGATGTAACAAGCCCAGGTTTCCACTGCAACACAAGCTGTCAGTTACCATCAACTAACTGGAAAAGCACTCCTGCGCAAAATTGTATTGTATGCCATAAAACAAGGCCTGCAACAACTAAATCTGGCTTACAACACCCATAGGCAGTAGGGAGGAGTATATGAAAAAACGTTTTTTAATTGCACTTTTTGGTGTTATGGTGCTTGCTGCATGCTCTGGTGAAAACCCTAATAGTGATTTATATGATAAATCAAACCCAGATTATGCATCAACCATGATACCAGCAAGTGACCCAACCTTGTTTGATAATTCAACAGCTTTTAACCTTGCTGTGCAATGGGCAGAGTTTATTGACAACCAAACAATGCCGGGTGTATATTTTCCACATGACTTACACAGGACAACATTAAAAAATACAGCGTTCCTTAATACAGCAGGAGAGCAGCAGTATTTTATCACAGGTTGTGCATCATGCCATAAACAAGACAGCTCTAAAACAAGATTGTTTATGCAGGAATATTTACTTGAAACAAACAGAAGAATAGCTGGGTCAGACCTTACTAACCCTGCCCACGAATTTTGTTGGACAACTTGCCACAGTTCAATAGCAGAGCCAAACAGCGCTCCGTCTAATAACCAGTGTTCAGGATGCCACAGGGTAGAAAATACAAGAAAATAATAGTAAATGTCTATTATTTAACTTATTAAAAATTATATTTAATAAAATATAAAATTATTCATAATATGGAGGATGTAATATGAATATTTTAAAAACTGTATTACTTGTTTTTGGAGTATCTCTCTTAGTTTCAGCTTGTGCTGAAGATACTATTGGCAATAATGGCAGCGCAGGCTCAGTTGATGCCAAAGTTGCCCCAACATTAGAGGGACCATACATAGGTGATAATTCAACTTATGGTAATGGTTCTCAAGACTATGCTTATATGAAAACACTGGCAGATAATGTATCAGCTTATGCAAATGGAACAAAAGGTCACCCAATGTTAAAAAACTACTTTAATAAAGGCCAAGCGGCATACAACCGAATACACAACAACTGGTTTGACTGGAACTCAATAGACGTTCACGGTTATGCTGAAAATAACCAGCAAATACTTCCTGATGAAAATGGCGTTCACGGAACAAATGCAACTAAAAATGGCGTTCGTTTCCCTCATACATATCACCAAGATATTGCTAAATATACAGACTTAATCGGTAACTGCACAACTAACTGCCACATTAGATTTAGAGATGCAAAAACTACACCATATAAAGTTAGCCCACCATGTGGTGCTATGAAAGAAGGTGAAAATGGTGAACATGTATTACCTGCTGGCGAAACCTCATGGGATGAATATAAGGCTAAATGCCAAGATCCAGCAAATCAAAAACACTCTAAAATTGTATTTGATAGAAAAATACAAGTTGGCGACAGCTCATATCAAACTAATAAAGCACACGATTTCTGCTGGTCTTGCCACGCAAATCTTCCAGAACCTACAAGAGCACCTCATGGCTTTATAGTAACAAGTGACGGTGTATCTCATCAGCCAAATGGTAACTGTTCAACTTGCCACTTCTGGGAAATAAATGACATGAGAGAACCAAGCACAACAAATGGTATGCAAACTGATGCCTCTGGTACAGCTGATGTTCAGTTCTATGGCAGACCAGATGTAAGGGAAAACTACCTTGGCGGAAAAGCTGATTTAGCAACTGCATTTGACCCAGCAACTGCACATGCATATCCAGATGCAACTACAACATTTAATTATGTTGAAGGAGGCACTAACCCTGCACCACAATTTACTCCACCAGCAGGTAATTAATAAAATTAAACTGTTTAATAAAAAAGGCACTCATAAAAATGAGTGCCTTCCTTTTTTTTATAATAAAAAACTATTACTTATATTTACATGCTATACGTTTTAAACTGTTACGTTTTTCTTTTGATGATAATAAAATATTCATTCTTATATCTTCATCTAAAAATTCAATAGAATTTCTTAACATTATTCTAGGCATCATGTGGCAGAATTCATTTATAAACTGGAAATATTTTTCTTTATCATAGTTTAAAATATTTCTGCATGCCCAGCCAGCTGCACGCATAACATATTCTTCATCTTCTTCAAAAAGTTCTTTAATATTACTAATTAATAAGTTAATATCATTATCAGATAATTCCATTTCAGCAAAAACAGTAACGCTGCACCGCCTAAGCAGGTAGTGAAAACTTTTTGTAAAATCATATAAAAATGATTTATCTTGAAAACGGCTGAAAGTATTAACTGCAATCTGGTCTGCTATTGCCCAGTTGATTATAATATCATTTAATATATATTCCTGAATAAGCAAAACTATTTTATTTTCATCAAACTTATAATAATACCTTTCAAGCAGCATACATGCAATCACCTGTTTTTCAAAAGCTTTTGAAAGTAAAAGTTCATTTATCAAAGTAAATGTATCATTTGCATCTAGATTATCAAACTCTACTAAGTGCTTTTGAAAAAGATATTTTAATTTTTTCATAGGTATTTCGTAAATTATTTTTGCCTGATTTTTTAAATATACCTTTATATTATCTATTTTTTTGCTGTCTGCATTGCTTTTTATAAACTGCTCAATATTCCTTAAATACTGCTCTACTACATTTTCCATAAAAACCCTTATATTCTGTAATTTATTGATATAATAGCATAAAAATAAATAATATAATAGCAATAATATAGATTTTTGAAAAATTATACAATAAGTCAATCCAAATATGTGAAAAATATGGTGAAATTTATTTCCTATAAAAAGCCTTGTAAAGTATAATCGGTTGCTGTAAAATTATAAATAATATACCAGCTGTAATAATATGTTGTTAGGAGAGATTATGGATAAAGTTTTATCACTTGATATAGGCGGTTCATCAATTAAAAGCGGGCTTGTTGATATTAACGGTATAATAACAAATGAAAAAAAAGTTATATTGAATGAAGAAACATATAATGGGTTTATTGATGCAGTTAAAAGTATAGTAGAAAGCCTTGATGAAAAGCCGTTAGGAATAACAGCTGCTTTGCCTGGCGGCTATGATATAGAAAAAGATGAAATATTTGCACCTAATCTTACAATATTAAACGGCAGGCATATTAAGCATGATTTAGAAGACATTTTTAAAATAAAAGTAATGGCAGAAAACGATGCTAATTTGGCAGCGTATGGTGAGTACGTTTTTGGAGATAAGAAATCAGTAAAAAATATGGTATTTTGCACATTAGGTTCAGGTTTTGGTGGCGGTCTTATTTTAAACGGCAGGCTGTTACAGTCAAATATTACTCTTTTTGAAGTGGGGCATCTATCTATTGATTTTAACGGCAGGCAGTGTGGATGCGGAAGAAGGGGCTGTCTTGATGAATACTGCTCTACAAGCGGATTAAAAGAAATTTATAAAAAAATATCCGGCAGTGATGATATTACACCATATCAGCTAGGCAGCATGGCAGAAACTGGTGATGATAACGCAGTTAAAACATTCAAAGAATATGGCAAAATATTAGCTGGTGCTTTTGCAAACCTTTCTGCGCTTTTTTGCCCTGAAAAAATAAAGTTTGGCGGCGGACTTTCTGAGCTGTCAAAATATTATATAAATGATTTGCAGGAAGAATTTGATAATATTATTTTCCCTGCATATAAAGGCAGAGTAAAAATAGAAACTGCCACACTTAAAAATCAGGCAGGTATGGCAGGCGGGGCAGCCTTATTTTTCAATCTTTAATAAATATTTTTCAGGTATCCCTTTAATACCTGCTATATTTTGGTTGTTATATAACGCCTCTTTTTGATATAAAGCATAAGGGGGCGCGGTTGGTCCTGCTTTTCTTCTATCGTGAGCCTCCATAATTTCTAAAACTTTTTCAGGGGGCAGCTTATCTTTTATAATCTTTAAAGCAGAGCCTGTAATAATTCTTACCATATTATGTAAAAATCCGCTGGCATTAATTAATATAGAAATATTTTCATTATCTTCTACTAATCTTACATAATTAATTGTGCGTATAGTATTTTCTTTCTTTGTCTTTTTCACGCAGAAAGATTCAAAATCGTGTGTGCCTTGAAAATATGATAAAATATCTGATAAATAATTTCTATCAATATGGTTTCTTATCCATAAAGCGCGGTTAATCATAAATGGGTTGTGTATGGGGCAGTTAATAATTTTATATTCATAAGTTTTAGATTTAATAGATTTTCCTGAATGAAATTCTTTTGTAACATCTATAATTTCATAAACTGCAATATCTGGCGGAAGTAAACTGTTTAAGGCACGCATTAAAGTATTATTATCAAAATATTTTTCTGCTGAATAATTAAAAACCTGCCCTAAAGCATGAACGCCTGTATCTGTCCTGCCGCTGCCTGCAATAAGTATTTTATCATCATAAACCTTTGATAAAACATTCTCTATAACGTTCTGTATCCCTACTGCATTTTTCTGCCGCTGCCAGCCGTTATAATTATCGCCGCAGTAAGAGCAAAGGCAGGCTTTATAATAAATATTTTGCTGCTGCATAAAGACCGCCTGTTAAAACTATAAACCCAAAAAGAAAAAGCATATCCCGCAAATTAATTTTTTCAAGCCTTAAAACATTATCAATATTATTTCTGTATGTGGCAGTAATAGAAAGTTGTTCCGCATAGTGAAAAACGCGCACAAAAAGCGGTATAATAAAGGAATCCATATTAAAAATAAATTTAATCTTATATTTTAATGATTTTCCATTTATCCAAAGCCCCCTTAATTTCTGGGCAGTAATAATCTTTGATGCCTCCTCAAAAAGCAGCGGTATAAACCTGATAGCTATAAGCATAGAAAGCCCTGTATTTTCAACATTGATTTTAAATATTTTAAATGGTCTTATAAAAATATATAAAGTCTTAGCAATTTCAGAAGGAGAGGTGGTAAGTGTTAATACGCAGGAATAACCAACTATAAGCATAAACTGGTATGTGGAAAGCAGTGCGTTATAAAGCGAATCTCTTGTAAAATAAATAGAAAAATTACCATGCTCACCAAAAAAAAGCATAGTAACAAAAATAAATATATATAGCATTTTAAATGATTTAACAGCAGATAAAGCCTGACGGTAAATTCTGCCTGATAAAAATATAAGTATAACCCATATAAAAGTCATCAATGCATAAGAATAGATATTTCTGCCAAAATAAAAAATAAAACCAGCTGAAATTGATATAATGATAAGCTTAATTAAAGGGTTAAGTAAATGAATTATAGAAGGGTTTGAAAGCTCAATATATTTGCCAAAATAGATTTTATTCATACATCATAAAACACATAAAGACTGCCAATATTATAAAATATCTGCAGCCTTTATAATACAAAAGTATAATGTGTTTAAGCTAGATTAAGCATCCTTTTTTTCTTCGCTGCGAGTTTCTGTTTTAGAAACATCTTCGCTTTTCTTTGATGCAATTGGAGTAATGTCTGTTGCATCATCAATATCATTAACAGATTTTTTGAAATTTCTAAGAGCTTCACCCATACCTTTACCAATTTGTGGGAGTTTTTTTGCTCCAAAAAGTAATACTATAACTAAAAGTATTAAAATAACCTGCCATGGTCCTATGCTACCCATTAGTTTCCTCCGTGTTAGACTTATCGTCTGTATTTATGACTTTTTTATTCTTTACATTACCCCTGAGAAAAAGTAATAGTTTATTTATAGCAGAAACAATCATTTTAGTAAAATACTTTTTTTC
>DXAQ01000130.1 GCA_019116905.1 Candidatus Mucispirillum faecigallinarum
TTTTTACTAAAAAATGGAACTTTCCAGCTGCTTAAATCTTGATTAAAACTTTCTGCCCCTTCAAATATATTTTTAAAATTTTCTACTTTTGATATATTCCATTTAGAAATATCTGCATTAAATGACTTTGCACCATTAAACATATTTTCCATATTTTCAACCTGAGATACATTCCATTTTGATATATCCTGATTAAATTTAACGGTACCTTTAAACATACCTGCCATATTTTTAACATTTGATGTATCCCATGAAGATATATCATCATTAAAATTAACTGCATCAGCAAACATATTTTCCATATTCTCAACATTTGCCACATTCCAAATATAAAGCCCTGCATAATTATAACGGCTGCTGCCCTGAAATAAGCCTGTCATATCTGTAATATATGTTACGTCTATTTCATAAAGATTTATATCTTCATCATTTACAAGCTTTTTTAATTCATCTAATTCAACAGGTTTATATTTGCCAATATTTTTATGACCATAAGCCCACCAAGGTATTTTCTGACCTGATTCTTCATCAAATATAACATGTTCTTCTAAATTCTCAGCTACTTTCCAGTTGTTTAATGAATAGCTGAATGATTTTGCTCCTATAAACATTCCATTCATATCTTCAACCTGCGATACATTCCACTTTGATATATCCTGATTAAAACTTTCTGCATCTGAAAACATGTGCCCCATAAAAGATACATTAGATGTATCCCAGGAAGATATATCCTGATTAAATTTATATGCACTATCAAACATAAATTCCATATTATTAACTTTTGATGTATCCCAGGAAGAAATATCCCCATTAAATTCTGCTGCACATTCAAAAGTTCCCCTCATTGTTTCAACATTTGAAGTGTTCCATTTATTAAGGTTTTGGTTAAAGCTGAATGCACTTACAAACATTCTTTCTAAGGAAGTTACATTTGATATGTCCCAGGACGAAATATCGCCGTTAAATGTTTGATTATATCCAAACATTTCTTTCATATTTTCTACATTTGATGTGTTCCATGAAGAAATATTACCATTAAAAACACTATTATTAAACATTCTACTCATATCTTTTACATTAGATGTATCCCATAAGTTTAAATCTTCACTAAAACGATGAGTTCCTTCAAACATTCCCTGCATATTTTCCACATTAGATACATTCCATTTTGATATACCGCCAGTAAAATTATCTGAATTCTTAAACATTTCTGCCATATTTTTTACATTTGAAGTATCCCATGTTTCTATGCCTTTAAAACTTTTTCTTTTGCTTACTTTAAAAAGTTCTGACATATCAGTAATTTCTTTAACATTAATTTCATCAAGACCAATATTGCTTATCTTTACAAGCAGTTTTAATTCACCTTTATTTTTAGGATAATAAATATTGTTTTCTTTTTTAATATTATTAAACATTTCTGTTAATTGATTACTTTTTTTCTCACATGCTGAAATAAAAGATAAAATCAAAATTAATAAAAATATTAATAGAATAGATTTTTTCTTTGAAGAAATATTGCAGAAACCCATTTGAACCCTCTTTTTTACAGTACAAAATTTTATGAAAAAATATATTATTTAAAAACCTTTATATGAAAGATTTTTAAATAATACATAAAAAAGCGGAACTGATTATAAAAGCAGTTCCGCAGAAATTTTATTTTAATTATCTTAAAATATCTATACCTGGAAGTGTGCCAAACTCTACATATTCTAAGGATGCGCCGCCGCCTGTTGAAATGTGAGAAATTTTATCTGCAACACCTGCTTTTTTAACAGCAGAAACAGAATCACCACCGCCAACAATAACTGTTGCACCAAGGGATGCAAGTTTATGAGCAATAGAGAAAGTGCCTTCTGCATAAGCTGGCTGTTCAAAGACACCCATAGGTCCGTTCCAAAGCACAGTTTTGCAAGGCTCTAATGCTGCAGCATATTCCTGCCTTGTTTTAGGACCAATATCAAGGCCCATGTAGCCGTCAGGTATAGCCTGCTCGTTACATACTGTTGGCTCGCCGCCAAATTTATCTGAAATAATATGGTCTATTGGAAGTAATATTTTTACCCCTGCTTTATCTGCCTGAGCAAGCACATCTCTTACAGTATCCATTTGCTCATCTTCTACTAATGAAGTGCCTGTTGAAATACCTTTATATTTTAAGAAAGTATAAGCCATAGCACCGCCTATTAAAATTACATCTGCAATTTTTAAAAGGCTTTTAATAACCCCTATTTTATCACTTACTTTTGCACCGCCAATAATAGCTGCCAGTGGTTTTTCTGGGTTTTTAATTAATTTATCAAAATATTGTGCTTCTTTTTCTACTAAAAAGCCTGCTGCTTTATCATGAATTAATTCTGCAACGCCGTAAACTGATGCATGTTTTCTGTGGCATGTGCCAAAAGCGTCGTTTACATATACTTCAAATGGTTTTGCAAGTTCACGAGCAAATTCTGGGTCATTTTTTTCTTCCCCTTTGTAAAAACGAACGTTTTCAAGTAATATTACTTCGCCGTCTTTCATATTATTTACTGCATCTTCTACAATTTTACCAACACAGTCTTCTACAAATTTTACAGGGAAAATCTTTTTCTCATTAATATAATCAGCCACAGGTTTTAAAGAATATTCCATTTTCTTTTCGCCTTTTGGTCTGCCAAGGTGGCTGCATAATGCTACTCTTGCACCCTGTTCTATTGCATATTTAATTGTTTTTGCTGCTTCCTGAATACGTGTATCATCACCAACAACGCCGTCTTTTATAGGTACGTTAAAATCAACCCTGATAAATGTTTTTTTACCTTTTAAGTTTAAGTCTTTGATACTTTTAACCATAACTCACTCCAAAGTTTTAATTAATATAAGATGTGATAAAAAAATGGGGGAGCATATAACTCCCCGCAGAATATTTATTATAATCAGATTATAATACTTTTGTAATAAGCTGAGCTGCTCTTGTAGAATAGCCCCATTCGTTATCATACCAAGAGATAACTTTAACCATGTTGCCTTCCATAACTTTTGTAAGTTTAGAGTCAAAAGAAGAAGAATTATCGTTACCATTAAAGTCAATAGAAACAAGTTCTTCATCGTAGTAGCCAAGAATACCTTTTAATGGGCCTTCTGCAGCTTCTTTAATTGCAGCATTGATTTCTTCTGCAGTAACGTTTTTGCTTACTTTGCAAACTAAGTCTACAACAGAAACGTTTGGTGTTGGGACACGGATAGCAAAACCATCTAATTTACCTTTTAATTCAGGTAAAACTAAGCCAACAGCTTTAGCAGCACCTGTTGATGTAGGTATCATAGAAACAGCTGCAGCTCTAGCCCTTCTTAAATCTTTGTGTGGAAGGTCTAAGATTCTTTGGTCGTTAGTATATGAGTGAACTGTAGTCATAAGACCATGTTCAATACCGAATTTGTCATTAATAACTTTTGCAACTGGTGCAAGGCAGTTAGTTGTGCATGATGCATTAGAAATAATATTGTGTTTTGATTTGTCATATTTATCAAAGTTAACGCCTAAAACAACTGTTATATCTGGGTCAGTTGCTGGGGCAGAAATAATAACTTTTTTAGCGCCTGCTTGTAAATGTTTTTCAGCATCTGGGCGTTTAGTGAAAAGACCAGTTGATTCTAAAACAACTTCAACACCTAATTTACCCCAAGGAAGATTTGCTGGGTCTTTTTCTTTAGTAATTTGGATTTTTTTGCCGTCAATAGCAATATAGTCTTCACCATAAGTGATTTCATTTTTTAAATTACCATGAACTGAGTCATATTTTAATAAATGAGCAAGTGTTTTTGGGTCAGTTAAATCATTAATTGATACGAAATCAATATCTAATTTGTGTTCTAATGCAGAACGAAGCACGCATCTACCTATGCGTCCGAAACCATTAATACCAACTTTTACAGCCATTTTCGCCTCCGATAAATTACCCGGCTGGGTTTTTATTTTGTATATGTTATGGTATAATTTTATACTTGAATTGTCAATATAATTTAACGAAAAAAGATAAAATTAGTCAAATTATGTAACCTTTTTTATTTTTATACGTCTTATAGTATAAGGATGATTTAATCAGAAAATATAATATCATTATATTATGTTATTAAAAAATAGTCCATACATATGCAGATTACCCCATAAATCTGCAGTTATAACTAAATAAATTTTACATAGACCTGATATTTTATCAGGTCTATTTTTTTCGGTAAATTCTAAAAACGATTGCGAAAAATGATATAAATAAAAA
>DXAQ01000131.1 GCA_019116905.1 Candidatus Mucispirillum faecigallinarum
TTGTTTCATTTTTTTGCGACTTAATTTTATATGTACTGTGCGGCTGTAGGAATAAAGAAGATAATGTGGCAAAGAAAGTTATTATAATATATACACTACTAATAACAGCTTATACATTAAGTGAATAATCCTTTTTACAACTAATCATCTTTATTTATTTTTTTATATAATTTTTCAAAAAATGATTCTTTATGTTTTTTTGCTTCCTGCCTGTCGCTTAAACCTGGTACAAAAATATCTGTTTTATGCTGGTCTTCAAGCATAAAAGTATCTATTTCTGAACGTTTTCTGTAATATTCTTTTCTAACATACAAAAAGAAAAAAACAAGCCCTGTTATAATGGCTATTAATAAAATTATACCAAAAAATACATTGCCTGCACTTACTTTTGCTGCAACCGCTTCTTGAATACTTGCTACAAATTCTTCATAACTCATATTAGATGCTCCTGTATTTTATTAGTTAATATATCGTCATTATTTTTTAAATATTAATAATGTTTTATTGTATTATAAAAATAATATGATATATAAAATTATTTTTTCAATATTATTTTTAAAAAGTATATTAATATATAGATTTTTAATTGATTTCACTTAATAAATATGATTTAATAATACGATATAATTTGTGTTAAAATATCTTATGGGGATATAATATGCTGCGTAATAACAGTATTGCAGTTAAGTTTTTTTTAGGTTTTTTTCTGACAAGTGCTATAGCTATATTGCTAATGATGTTAATAGTTTACTTTACAGTAAAAAGTAATGTTATAAATACGAGAATTGACCGATTAGAAATTATACATAATATTAAGGCAAAACAACTGCAGCACTCTATCAGCAATATGGAAAACCCTCTGCTTAGGTTTTTAAAAAATAATTACAGCTCCTATGGTCTTGATAAAATAATTAATGCTTATAATAAGCTGCCAGAAGGTATAGATGATAACACAATTGCTCTTTGCAGGCAGGAAATAGCAAAACATTATGCAGGTGAGTTTAATAACAAACCTGTGCTTGATATTTTAAATATTTCTTCAAATGATGCTGTTCCTGTAAGTGATTCTGGTATTATTGCCCAGTGCCTTGATTTTATGGATAAAATAGGTATGGATTCTTTTGAAGGAATAAACAATAATATCCCAAGTATAAAAGAATATAAAAAACTGGCTAAATATTTTTCTAATACATTTTCGTTACTTTTAGATACGCAGGGTTTTGAAAATATACTATTTGTTTCATCTGATGATGATATTGTTTATGCAACCCGTAAAAGTTCAGTTTTAGGTCATAATCTTGTTTCATCTTACTGGATAAAAGGTCTTTCAAACCAAATATCTAAGTTTCATTCAATGGCACATGAGGGCGGCTCTGAATATTATTTTATAGATATGCATCCATATATGGCACTTGATGGTTATCCTGTATTTTTTATAATATCGCCAATATTTAAAGACAGTAAATATTTTGGAAGTATTATTTTAGTCCTTTCTGCTAAATTTCTTGATAATATTTTATCAGACAGTAACAGCTGGGAAGAAGAAGGTCTTGGTAAAACAGGTGATGCTTATATTACATCATTAAATGGTATTTTTCGCTCAAATAAACGTGATTTAGTTGAACGTCCTAATGACTATCTGGCATTATTAAAAAATAAAAAGAATCCAGCTATTATGTATGATATGGTAGAATACTTTGGCACTGTTGCTTATTATTCATCAATATTAAGAAATCCACCACTTGATGCTTATGAAGGTAAGAGTGGTTATGAATTTTCTAAAACTATTGATGGTATAGATATTGTTACATATTATTCGCCACTCAGCATAGGTAATTTAAAATGGATATTATTTGTCCGTATGGAATTAAGTGAGATAGTCAGCGAAGTTGCTCCTATAAAAATTTTAATGCGGAATATGATTATTCCTGTTTTAATAATCTTATTAACAGTTACAGCAGCTTTTGCTTATTTTATTACTAAACCTATCAGGCAGATGCAAAAAAACTGTATGGCTATAGCTATGGGTGAAACTTCATCTATTGATGTACAGGGCTCTTATAAAGAGATAAATGATTTAGTAAAATCGTTTGATACAATGATTACTACATTAATTGAAAATGAAAAACAGACAGATGAAGTAAAAAAAGCCTTAGAAGATTCTTTGCTTAATCAGGCAGTTATAGCCCAGGAATTAAAAGAAGAAAAAGATTTTATTACACGTATTCTTGATGCAAAAGGGTTTATTATTTTTGTAATAGATGAAAATGATAAGATTATCAGAACAAATAATGCTATTCAAAAGTTTTTTGCAGATAAAGAATTAATTGGGTTAAATTATGAAGAAATAATTCCAGATGAATACAGGCGCAGAGTAGTGTCTATTGTATCTTTACTTAGAGGCGGTGATAATCAAATCCCTCACCTTATCACTGAAGTAGTAATAGATGATAAGCGTAATTTTATAGAATGGAATTTTTCTGTTTTTATAAGCAGAGATTTTGAAGACGGCCACCCTATGCAGTATATAACAGCTATAGGTGTAAATGTTACAGAAAGATATGAGGCAGAGCAAAGCTCAAAAGAAAATGCTGCCATGTTTCATAGAATATTTTCAAATGCTTATGATGCTATACTTATTGCTGATGAAAATAATAATATTCTGCTTGTTAATAAATCATTTGAATCACTTTTTGATGTAGATTATGTTGATTTAGTAGGCAAGCCTGTTATTACTAATATTATTTCTAATGAATATAAAAATGTAATTTTATCAGATACTCAGGAAGGAAAATCTCTTGAAATAGAGGCGCTGCGTTCTGATAAATCAAAATTTCCTGTAGATATTTCTATTTCAAAAATAATGTACCAAGGCAAGTTAAGTATATTATATATATTAAGAGATGCATCACTTAGAAAGAAAAAAGAAAGAGAATTACAGGCAGCATTGAAAAGAGCAAGAGATGCAGAAAGAACTAAAAGTGAATTTCTTGCTAATATGAGCCATGAAATACGAACTCCATTAAATGGTATAATGGGTTTTATTGATTTGCTTAAAGAAACTAAACTTGATAACACTCAAAAAGAATATTTAAAAATAATTAATTCAAGCTCTGATGGATTATTCAGTATTATTAATGATATATTAGACTTTTCAAAAATAGAAAGTGGTAAAATGCAGCTTGAATCAATAGAATTTAATTCCTGGAATGTATTTGAAGATTCTGCCGCTATTTATGCTGCAAAAGCAATGGATAAAAATATATTATTAATATGCCTTTTTAGTATAGATATGCCAAAATATCTTTTAGGCGACCCGCTTCGTATAAGGCAGATTATTACAAACCTTATATCAAATGCTATTAAGTTTACTGATATTAAAGGCAGAGTTATTTTAAGAGTAACATTAATTTCTAAAAATGATGAAAAGTGTAAAATAAGGATATCTATTAAAGATAACGGGATTGGTATTACAAAAGAACAGCAGCAAAAAATAATGGACGCATTTTCACAGGCAGATGCATCAACAACTCGTCAGTATGGCGGCAGCGGACTTGGGCTTGCAATATCTAAAAGCTTAACCCAGTCTATGCATTCTACTTTAAATGTTTACAGTGAATATGGTAAAGGCAGTGAGTTTTATTTTACTTTAGAGTTACCTATTGTTTATAAGAAAGACAGCCAGATGAAAAATGATTTTTCAAATACAAATATTGTACTTTTAGGCTGTGAAGAAGACTGTCCTGCCAGGGAACTTTATGAAGAATATATCAGGGATGTTAAAGCACATGTTAAATATACTACTAATATTGATGATATACGTTCAGATGATATAAAAATTATCGGTATGAGCTATGATAATAATGATTATGACTATATTAAGAAGGTAGTAAATGATTTTCCTGATAAGTTTTTTATAATATTCAGCACATCATCACTAGATAATAAAATATATGATATTGGTGGCACAAATGTTTATCCACTTGTACCGCCTCTTAGTATGTCTAAACTTATATCTATATTATCAGATATATTAGGTTATAATAAATCGCAGTATAAAAAGAATAAAAAACAGAAAAACTTATCTTTTGCAGGAAATATTTTACTTGTAGATGATAATGAAGTAAACAGCAGGCTTTCAGAAATACTACTTAAAAATATGGGGCTTAATGTTGATTTAGCAGAAAATGGGCAGTCAGCTGTTGATAAATATAAAAAGAATAAATATGATTTAATATTTATGGATATTTATATGCCTGTAAAAGACGGGTTAACTGCTACAAAAGAAATTGTAGCTTATGAAAAAGAAAATAATATTCATCATGTGCCTATTGTTGCACTTACTGCTAATGTAATAGAAGATGATATAGAAGAATATATTTCAATAGGAATGGATGATTTTGTGGCAAAACCTATTGTCAAAAACAAACTGGAAGCTGTTTTAAACAGGTATTTAGGTAAAGAGCAGACATCTTTAAATGATGATTTAGCAAAAGGTGTGGCAGAATATATAAAATCTGATGATTATGAGCTTATTACAGCTGCTGTAAATGAATACTGCCAGGTATCATGGCATTATGCACAAACTCTTTTTCACTCTGTAACAGAATTTAACGAGGGTTCATCTCTTTATATTATTGATAAAATGATTGTACTTTCAGAAAAATATCAGTTTGCATCTGCATTAAATGTGCTTAATAAAATAAAACAAAATATAGAAGACGGTATGAATGAACATATTTTTGCATTAATTGATGAGCTAAAAGATGTAATTTATAAAATCAAACATTCAATCAGGCTTTATAAATGACAGAAAACAGAAAATTAAATCTTTTATACTACAATATTTTTCCAAAAAATAAAGATATTATTCTAAATGCTGCTATACCAATAGATATAAGCGTATCATTTACTGATAATATTAATGACGTAATGAAAAAAGTTATGAGCGGCAGTAATGTAGATATGCTTTTTATTGATTATAATGGCAGTCAGAATATTTTAGATTTAGTTTCTGCTGTACATAAATATGATGCAGATTTATTAATATGTTTTGTTACAGATATTAGTGATGATGAGGAAAAAATTAAAGCATATAATGCAGGAGTAATTGAATATTTTATTATGCCTTTAAACAGCAGAGTATTACAGGCAGTTTTAAAAAATACAGCAGGTCTGCGTGATTCAAGGCTTAACCTATACAGTAAGGCAGATAATTTGCAGTATGAAGTGCAGCAGGCAATAAATACTGTAAAAGAAAGGGAGTTAGAATCGCTTTTACTGCTTGCAAGAGTATCGGAGTATAAAGATAAAGATACATCAAGCCATATCTTACGAGTAGGTAAATATTCTGCAATGATAATGGAAAACCTTGGTGGCAGCAGAGAAGATATAGAGTTAATGCTTTATTCTGCCCCTCTGCATGATGTAGGGAAAATTGGCATAGCAGATAATATATTAAATAAAACTTCCCGCCTAACAGTTGAAGAATATAATATAATGAAAACCCACACTATAAAAGGATATGAAATACTTACAGGTACGAAAAGCAAATATTTAGAAGCAGGAGCAATAATAGCTTTATCTCATCATGAAAAATATGACGGCAGCGGATATCCAAAAGGTTTAAAGGGTGATGAAATACCATTATATGGAAGAATTACAGCTGTTGCAGATGTTTTTGATGCACTAGTATCTGAAAGAATATACAAAAATTCCTGGACACTTACTCAGGCAGTAGAATATATAAAAAGCCAGTCAGGTATCCATTTTGACCCATTAATTGTTGAAAAATTTCTTGAAAAAATTGATACAGCTGCAGAAATAGCCAAAGAATTGAAACCTGAAAAATAATATATTTATTATTTATGCTTATGAACCTAAAATATATTGACAAAAATCAATGATATGTATATATTTTAATATTATAGTTGGAAGGTAGAATATGAAAAAATTAATCTTTTTAATACCTTTAATCCTGATATAAATGGCGGTGATAATACAGGCGGCGAAGTAGTGAAGCCAAATCCAGATGGAGATAATCAAGGCGGCACAGTAACAGAGCCAGGAGAAGAAAGCGGCGATGATAATACAGGCGGCGAAGTAGTGAAACCAAATCCAGACGGAGATAATCAAGGTGGCACAGTAACAGAGCCAGGAGAAGAAGGCGGCGAAGGTAATACAGGTGGTGAAGTAGTAGAGCCAGACCCTGATAAAGATAATCAAGGCGGCACAGTAACAGAGCCAGGAGAAGAAAG
>DXAQ01000132.1 GCA_019116905.1 Candidatus Mucispirillum faecigallinarum
TTGCAACACATTAAGCAGTCGTTTTTAGATTTTACATTTATTCATATTTAGCATAAAATCGCTTTATTTAAAATTTAATGTATGATATTACTTTAATTTAACTATCTTATAAAGTATTCATCAGGAGATTATATGTTAAATAACTTTTATAAAATATATATTCATACTATAGTTTATCTGCTGTATCTTTTAGCAGTATTTTTTCTTTGCAGAATTGGGTTTATTATTCATACTGGTATTATAAATTCTGCTGCTGGCACTCATGATATACTGCCATATAAGGATATGCTGCAAACTATTATTGCAGGTTTTCAGTATGACGGCAGGCTTGCTGCACCTGCTGCACTAATATTTACTGCCTTATATATTATCTTTTCAATTATTAATCACGGCAAAAAAGCTGCTGTAATTATTTACACTTCAATAGTTTCTTATATAATAATTATAGCATCCATTGTTAATGATACATATTACAGTATATTTAATGATACATTTAATATTATTCTTTTAGGCGTTATTTATGATGACCAGTCTGCAATTTTCCACACAGCAGTAAATAGTGGATATAATACTGTTCCAAAAATAGCTCTTTCATTTATTATTACTGCCATATCAGTATTTATTTACTATAAAATTTATAAAAAAGTTGAAAGCACAAGTAAAAATTTATCTAAAAGAAATACAATAATATTTGGAGTTGTTTTAGTTTATTTTATGCTTGTTGTTATGTCATCCACCTTATCCATAAAAGGCGGAGATTTAAACTATCTTGTAAAACTGCCTGAAAATAATTTCCTTAAAAAAGCAGCACCTGGTGCATTACATGATTTAGATAGAGTTGTTAAAGCATATAAACAAATTAAAGGCGAAAGCTTTGAAAAGTATGCAGGCGGTAAAACTATTAATCAGGTTATGAATATTTATTTTGATGATAGATATAATAATCAAGATAATATAAGCAGCCTTATGGAAAAAGAAGTAAAAGAAAATGGAAAAAGCCAGGCTAAACATATATTTTTAATTGTAATGGAATCCCTTTCTGAATATCATTTATCTAAAGAATTTATGCAGGCTGGTATAGGAAATGATTTAATAGAGCTTGCAGAATCAAAAGACGGTTTAAAAATGCCTGTATTTATACAAAATGGATATGGTACTATTGAAACTATGGATATGATGATTACTGGTCTTTATGGCACATATTTTCCAATTAGTGAATTTACTGGGGGGGGGATTCCGTGCTTCGATTCTTCTACGGGAAAAATATTTAAAGATTTAAGATACACTACAAACTTTTATTATTTTGGAAGCTCTGCATGGCGAAAAATAGGCACATATACTGCATCACAGGGATTTGATAATATTTATAGTATGGAAAATATGCACAACAGACAAAAAAGCACCTGGGGGATATATGATAATGAGGGCTTTAATTTTATACTAGATAATCTTAACAAAAACCAGCAAAATCCTACATTTAATATGGTGCTTTCTGCTTCAAACCATCCACCTTATGATATAGATGTGCAAAAATATTATCATGTAGATACAAACAAAATTAAAGAATTTTTAGATAAATCATACCCTAAGGAAAAACGCTATGCAGGTATTACTCCTGAAATTTTAACAGTAACAACTTATTCTATTAAAAGTATTGCAGATTTTATTAAAAAAACTTATGCAGCTTACCCTGATTCACTTTTTATTATTACAGGCGACCATTTTGATAGAAGCCACCCAAACCCTGATAGAAATATGTATATATCTACTTCTGTTCCTTTAATAATTTATGGCAAGGGTGTAAATGAGTATAAACTTAAATATATGGCAGGAAGTCATAAAGATATTGTGCCTACTATTGTAGAAATGACTGCGCAGGCAGGATATAAATATCACTCCTTTGGAGAAAGCCTTGTTACATTAGATAAAAATAAAGAAATTGACAGTGAAAGGATAGCCCTTGGTGCTCAAACTATTGCAAACGGCAGGTTTATTTATAATGGTTCACAGCTTGATTATTTTAAAATAGCAGAAAAATTTGATAACGATACAGAAACAGCAGAAAAATACTGGCAGAAAAAGAAAGCTGGCGAGGCTCTAAGCTGGTATATTGTAAATAAAGGGTATAATATTATTAAAGAGTAAGTTAAATTATCTTTATAATTTTAATGTATAAAAATATTTAAACAAAGTGCTTATATTCTCTATTTCATACCTGATTATATTTATCTATTTATTAAATAAATCTTTAATATTTACGTTTTCCTTTTCAGTTTCAGGAATATCTATATATTCACGAGTAGTAATGTGCAGTATAGATGCAAAAAAATTAGTAGGTATCATTTGCACACCATTATTTAAATCTCTAACAGCAGCATTATAAGCCCTTCTGCTTGCAGCTAACTGTTCTTCCACTTCATTTAATGAACGCTGTACCATTTCCATATTTTTACTTGCTTTTAAATCTGGATAATTTTCTGCTGAAACTATAATGCTTTTTACTAATTTATCTGCTTCTTCTGAAAGTTTAATATATTCATCCTGCGATATACTGCCGCTTAACGCCTTTGTCCTAAGCTCTGTTAAATGGTTCAGCGTATCTTTTTCATAAGTCATATATTCTTTAACTGTCTGCACTAAGTTTGGTATTAAATCAAACCTTTTCTTATACTGCACATCAATACCTGAAAAAGCCTCATCTGCCCTGTTTCTTAAATTGATTATCTTGTTGTAAAAATAAATTAATAATAATATAAATACTACTACTGCTGCAATTACTACCATATAAGCACTATACATAAAAACTCTCCATTTATAAAATAATTGTTGATAAGTATATAATAATTTAATATAAAAATCAATCATCTATTAACACTATTTTAATATAAACAGCTAAAAAAAATTATATATTAACTTTATAAATACTAAAAAACTAAAAGAAAAAGGCGTGCTGATGCACGCCTTATGTATATAAAATTATGTAATTTTATAATTATGCTTTTGGAGCACCTTTTAAAACTTCGCTTGTCATATCGTTTTCAGGATATTTTTTGAAGTTAGCTATAAATTTAGATGCTAATTCTTTTAATGCTGCACTGTATTCAGCCTGGTCTTTCCAGCCTTTAGAAGGGTCTAATATTTCAGGGTTAACACCTGGAATCGCATTAGGAATACCAAAACCAAATACTGGACATTCATGGAAACCGCCTTTATCAACTTCGCCGTCTAAAATAGCGTTTACTATTGCCCTTGTGTCTTTAATAGAGAAACGCTGGCCAACACCATATTTACCACCAAAAAGACCAGTATTAACAAGGTATGCATTAACGCCGTTAGCTTTCATTTTTTCTGCTAATATTTTAGCATAGTAGAATGGGTGGAATACCATAAATGGTTCGCCAAAACATGTAGAGAATGTAGCTGTTGGTTCTTTAACGCCTTTTTCTGTTCCTGCAACTTTTGCTGTGTAACCAGAAACAAAGTGATACATTGCCTGATTTAAGTTAAGTTTTGCAACTGGTGGAAGAACGCCAAATGCATCATAAGTTAAGAAAATAATATTTTTTGGCTGGCCGCCTCTATTGTTTGGAGAAATTCTTGGCATTTCAGAAAGTGGATAAGAAGAACGAGTGTTTTCTGTTAATTTATCGCTGTCTAAATCAATTTCTCTTGTTATTGGGTCATAAACAACGTTTTCTAAGATTGTGCCGTAAGTGTGAGTAGTTCTGTAAATATCTGGCTCCATTTCTTTAGAAAGTTTGATAACTTTTGCATAGCAGCCGCCTTCTATGTTGAATACGCCTTTATCATTCCAGCCGTGTTCGTCATCACCGATAAGAACGCGTTTAGGGTCAGAAGAAAGTGTAGTTTTACCAGTACCTGATAAACCGAAGAAGATAGCAGTATCGCCTTTTTCACCAATATTTGCAGAGCAGTGCATACTCATAATGCCTTGTTTTGGCAGATAGTAGTTCATTACTGTAAATACAGATTTTTTAAGTTCGCCAGCATATTGTGTGCCGCCTATTAAAACTACTTTTTTAGCAAAATTTAACATAATAACTGTGCTTGAACGTGTGCCGTGTTTTGCTGTATCTGCTTGGAAGTTTGGAAGATAAATAACTGTAAAATCAGCCTGGAAACCCTTTAATTTAGATAAATCGTTTTCACAAATAAACATATTGCGTGCAAACATATTGTGCCATGCAAATTCGCCTATAACACGAACTTTTAAACGGCATGATTCATCTGCACCAGCATATAATTCTTGAACAAATAATTCTTTACCGTCGCAAAAAGCCATCATATCTTTATATAAAGTTTCAAACTGAGCTTCGCTGGCTTCTTTTGCAGCTGAAGAATCCCAGTTAACATCTTTTTCAGAAGTAGCTTCTCTAACAACATATTTATCTTGTGCAGAACGACCAGTATGTGTGCCTGTTTCAAAAACCATAGCACCGCCTTTTACTACATGACCTTCATTGCGTTTAATAGCTTCTTCATATAGAGCTTCTGTAGGCATATTTAAATAGATTGCTTTTGGGTTGTTAATTCCATAAGATTTTAAGTAGTCTGTTGAAGCATTGTAGCTGCTCATATTGTCTTCCTCCAATTTAGTGACTGAATTTCTATTTACAAACAGTCTTTATTTAATTATAAATAATAGTATAATACATTATTAAGATAAGGTCAATAATATATAACAAAAAATACAAAAAAATTTAACTTTAAAACGGTGAGCTATTTATGGATAATTTTTTTATACCTAGTGCAGACGAAAAAGAAATTGCAAAAGAACGCGCAAAAGCAAGAGAATTAAGGAAAACTAACTGGTGGAGAGAAAAAATTTCACGGGGTGAGTGTTATTACTGCGGCAAAAAATTTAAACCAGATGAACTAACTATGGACCATGTTGTCCCTTTAATAAGGGGTGGAAAATCTACTAAAAATAACATCGTTCCTGCATGCAAAGAATGTAATAATGCTAAAAAACATAAACTGCCTGTTGAATGGGTAGAATATCTTGAAAATATAAAGAAACAGTGAGTTTTATATATATTTTTATTGTAAAATTTTAAAGCTGCTGTTAAAATAAATAATATTATATTTGAGAGTATTACTAATGAAACAAATAAGCTTATTTCTAATTTTACTTACAATTTTATCATTTTCTACTGTTTTTGCTGGGGAAAAAGAGTTTTTCCAAGAGTCTATGAAAACAATACTTGAAACTGGGGGAAGTATTAAAAGTATTACTGATACTTTACGCCCAAATACAAGGCTTTATATTTATAAACAGCTGCCATCTATGAAAGAAACTTTACAAAAAGGCAGGCAGACTATTACAAGTATTAAAGCTCAGGCAGAAGAAGAAATCACAAACGCTTCACTTCAAACAGTGCTGCAGGATACAGCCTCCATACAGCTTTTAACTATTAATGTGGCAGAAGAACTGCTTGCAGTATATGAAAATAATGGCGCAATTACTGAAAGAGATTATAAAGGCGTTGTTTCAAAATATGAAAAAGAAGCAAAAAGATTACAGCGCTCTTTAGAAAGATATAAAAATATGTGATTACTATGAACGAAAAAGAATTTAATCTATCTAAAATAATTGCAGAGGCTGGTGCTAAAAATGCCACAGGTGAAATAAAAAATTTTGCCGATGATTTAGACCTTTTAAGCTCAGGACTTGAATCAAGATTTGAAGATATTACTAACCAGATTGATAAAGTTGTAAGCATGCTTGATATTACAAAATATCAGCTTACCAGAAACGATGTTTTTAGAATGAGAAATACTTTAAAAACTCTTGAGCATAACTTAACTATTTTAAAAGCTAATTTTACAGGGTTTAAAACTTATAAAATGCGTGTATTCATTAACCTGCTTGATAAACAAAACCGCTTTAAAATCGCAAAAGGGTATGAAATTATTAAAAGATTTGCAGAAAATGAAGCTCTTACTTTTCAGGAGTATAAAGGCATAGTTACAAAATATGAAAAAATTGATGAAAAACTTGGCGAAGAAATAATGGACTGCCTTTATAATCAGTTAAGCAAAGAAGAATATAGAATGCTGCTTAATAAATACGATGATAAAGAGCAGACAGTTGGTAAACAATTTATTAAAACTACTATGCTTGTGCTTGCATTAGCAGGCAGTATGAAAGAGTAAATTTATTATTATTTATATTAAAGCAGGAAAGTATGAGAAAATTAGTATTAACAGCAGCAGTAGTATTATGCGCATCAACAGTGTATGCAGCAGAAAAAGAAGACTTATTTGATGATTATAAAATATACAGTAAATATGTTGAAAAAACAATTTACAGCACTAAAAAAGACGTATTCTCAGAAATAAATAATTTAAAAAAATTGATGATTGATAATAAAAAAGAAAGTGTTACTTTAAAACTAACAGATATACATAATAAAATAATGCAGCTTGATAATTTTATTAAACAATACAGCGATAAAATGAAAACCTCAAATATGAAAGAGTCCCTTACCTACCCTGTATATGAGCTTTCATTTTATGAAAAAGTAATAAAAGAAACAGCTGATTATTACTACAAAAAAGGCTCTATTACTAAAAAAGAAATAGAAGCAGTAGAAGAAAAATATAAAGACGAAAAATCAGCTGTAAATAAAAAGGCAGAAACTCTGCGACATGATTTTTTAAAGGCTGTTTTTGAGTAATATATATTATAATAAAATAAGGAGAAGTTTAATGAAAAAACTTTTAATCACATTACTTTTTGTATTTATCACAGCAGGCTTATGTTTTGCCGGCTCATCTATGGAAGAAATCAAACAAGACCTGGGTGTATATAACACAGAAATTAACCCAAAAATTGTAGATGGTCTTTCTAAAATTGAACAGGAAATGATAGAAATTGATAATGTACTTGAAGGAAAAAGCAAAAAAAATATTCAAACAATCTTAAAAGTAGTTGAAAATCAGGTAAATTCTATTGAAAAACACATGAAAGAACAGGCTTCTAAAATTAAAACTCCAGAAGTTAAAAGATACCATGATGTTACACTTGAATATATTAAAGCACGCTATGCTTTTTTAAAAGATGTTGTAGATACATACGTTAAAAAAGGTAAAATAGAAGAAAGCGACCAAGAAAAGTTAGTTAAAAAATATTCAGGCACTTTTGAAAAATTAAATAAAGAAAATGCAGAGGCTCTGCAGGTTTTAATGAATGTGCTGCATGTAAATCTAACTGATAATGCTACTAATAATAATGCTAATAAGACTGCAAAATAATTTATAATAATCTGCGGCAGAATAAAGCCGCAGTATATATAATATGAATTTGAGGGTTATATGAATAAAAAAATTGCTGCTATAATAATACTGTTAACTGTAATTAGTATTACATCGGCGATTGTTTTTTCTCCAAAAGAAGATATCTTTATCCAAAAACAAGATAAAACAGCTCAGCAGGAAGAACCTGTTATGAGCGAAGATGCATACGAAGTATTTAAAAAATATATCGTTTCTACTCCTGAACTAAAAAATGATACAGAATACTATATTAAATCAGTAAGGCAGGATTTAAGAAATACTTTTGATATATTAAATAACGAAACTGATACTCTGCTTAATGCAATTTTTACAGACCAAAAAATAAATCTTGATGACAAAATTAAGATTATAAAAAAAGAAGATAAAAATATTAATAATAAAATAGATGAAGCAGTAAAAAACTTTAAAACACAAGAATATATAAGCGCATTTACAACATTAAAAAAATATATAGGGCTGCAGAATAATCTTATTTATAAAATAGTAGAGATATATAAAAAAGAAAAAAGTTTCAGCTATGACAGGTATACAGGTATGCTGCATGCAACTCATGGCGATATGACAAGCGAAGAAGAAAACGATATTAACTTTATCACAAGCGTGGATATGTATGCAGACAGGGAATATTAAGTTTTTTATTATCATACTTTTACTGATTACAGGATGTGCAAAAACTGATATAAATATTCTGCAAAAGGATATAAGCAGATATTCCGCTATTGAAGAAGAATTAAATATAAAAATTAAGCTTGTAAATAACCAGATGATAAAGGCTATTGAAAAATATAAAAATACAAAAGATAAACAAGAATTTGACAAAGACAATAAATTAATAAATGAAGAATTAACAAGGCTTTTAAATCTGGCAAAAGAAGTAAATATGCATATTGCATCAAAAGAAGTGAAAAAATATCACACTGTTACTATTAAGCTTTTAGAAATACAGGCAGAATATGTCAAAGTTACTATCAACCAGTTTGAAAATATGGGCGAACATGGTAATAATGATGCAAAATTAACTGAAATAAAGTATAACAAAAAAATACGCACTTTGCAAAAAGAGCAGGATAAACTTTTAAAAAATATAATTAATGATATGAAAGAAAAATAAATGAGAGGCAGTTATGAAAAAAACAGCAGTTATAATACTGGCAGCATTAACATTATTTGCATGTAATAAAAAACTTAGTGATTTAGAGCAGGATTATTATACTATTATACATGAAATAGTGCCACTGCAGGAAAAATTTATAGATAATTCATCAAAACCTTTATATGATATTAAAAATGCACTTGAAAACGGTACTGCATTTAATATTAATCAGGCAGTAAATAATATAGAAAAAGTGCAGCAGGAAACAAAGCAAAAAATTACTGAAAAAGCTGACAAAATAAAATCAGAACTTGGTAAAAAATATATTGATGTAAATATATCTTATATAGATAATATTTCATCATTTTCTATAGATATGCTGAATGATTTTAAAAATGAAAAAAATAAATCATTAGATAATTTTATAAAGCTGCTTGGGCAGTCAGTTGCTGCTACTCAGGAAAAAATCAGTAAAATTATGCAGGAAGAAGAAAATATTTTAACTGAATTACAAAATAAAGTAGAGAAAAAATAATATGAAACTATTTGCTGTTTCTATCTGCATTATTATTCTTTCTGCCTGCGCTGCAAAAACCACCTCTTTTTTAGAGCATGAAAGTTCCAGTACTGCTATGCCTAATCAAGATGTGGAAACTGATAATAATATTGAAAAATATAAATACCAGTTAGAAGATAAACTTTTTACTGTCAGTAAAAAAATAATGCACTATGAATCAGAAACAGCAAGAGCAAAATCATATAAAAGAATGAAAAGATTTATTGGATATATTCAAAAAGAGATAGATAAATCACTAGAAATTATTGATGAATATAAAGAAAAAAGTAACGACGAAAACTATCAAAACCATATTGAATATGTAAAATGCACATATAATGCTACAAAATCATCTTATAAGTATATGGAGGCAGTTATTATAAGTGAGCAGGAAAATCAATATATTAAGCATCTTGATAAATTTAGAGAGAAATTAAGAAATGATGCTGCATCACTTTTTTTAAAAGATATGGAAAAATGTGAAAAAATTAAAAATTTCTACATAGAAAAACAATAATTTAATATAAAAACACTTGCATAAAAAGGATAAAATAAGTATAATTTAGTATAAAGTAAAATACGGGAGGACAAATATGTCTATATCTAATTCTATAAAAACAGCTGATTTTAAAGCTGAAAAACACGTGCCAGTTATTAAAGTTGTAAATCGTGATGGCGATACTGCATATATTGAAGTTTCTGTTGGTTCAGAAATTGCTCACCCAAACACTACTGAGCACTTTATTGCTTACATTGATTTATATTTCAAAGGCGAAGCAGCTGTATCACATCTTGGCAGAGTTGAATTTTTAGCTCACGGCGAATCTGCACAAGGCGCAAACCAAGGCAAACTTCACACAGAACCAGTTGCTTTATTTAAATGCAAAATTGAATCAAAAGGCACATTACATGCTATAAGCTACTGCAATATTCATGGCTTATGGGAATCTGAATTAGAAATATAATTTAACTTATAATCTAATATATTAGGGGCTGCTAAAACAGCCCCTTTTTTACTGCTTATTTTTTGGTGTTACATTAAACATTCTTTTATATTCCCGCGTAAACTGGCTTATACTTTCATACCCTACTTTAAATGCAGCCTCAGAAACTGTTGCATTTTCATACTGTAAAATACGTGATGCTTCTAAAAGCCTTAAAGATTTCTGGTACTGGATAGGGCTTAAAGTTGTAACCATTTTAAAATGACGGTGAAATGTGGCAGGCGACATATTCACCATATCAGCTAACTCATTAATACTTAATCTTTTATTAAAATTTTCCTTTAAATATGTTAATGCTTTTAATATTTTATAATTTTGGCTTGAAGCTATTGCAAAAGGCAGCAGCTTTTCTCTTAAAGGTGTTTTCAAAAGATAATAATATATTTCTTTAATAATAAGTGGCGATAATATTTTAATATCATTTTCATTTGCATTTAAAAGATGTGCAAGCCTGAGAAAACTATTAATAAGTTCATCTGTTGCATCAATCATACCAAGGCTTGAGTAAGAATGATTAATTATAGATGTATCAACATTTTCTATTGAGTAAATAAGTTCAGACATAATCTGCATATCTACAGACAAAATCATGGCTATATAAGGACATTCTTTTGAAGCTTTTAAAACATAACTGGAGCTTGGCATTGGTGCTCCCTGAAAAACAATCTGCCCTTCATGATAATCTATAACTTTGCTGCCTGCTGCATAGCGCTTTTCTCCCTGCACAGAAAAAAGAAATACAGGCTGCTGCATACATACTTCTGACATAGCAGGTGTATCACGCCTTACAATCATTAAACCATCTATTAAAGTATTATAAGAAACAGGTTCAGGCATTAAGGGCAAAAGTTCATTTAATAATTTTTCTTTATTTTCTAAAAAACAGCTGTTCATATTTTACTCCATATTTTATTATATAGAAATTCATATTAAAATCTACTTTTTAATATTATTATGCAAAAAATTGAAAGGATTGTATATTTTTTATGGATATATTATATAATATATTATATTATATATAAATAAAAACTGGAGGGTAATATGGCAGAAATATCTAGAAGAAATGTATTAAAAGCCGGGCTTATTGCTCCTGCTGTTATATCAGGTATGAAAGTTGATGATTTATATGCAAAAGAAGAAAATGTATCTACTGTTTATATGACTAAAGATTTAAGTCCTGAAGGTCTTAAAAAAATCTATTCATATATTAATAAAGATATTACAGGCAAAGTGGCAGTTAAACTGCATACTGGCGAGCCTCATGGTCCAAATATTGTACCTCCTGCATGGGTTAAGGAGTTTTTAACTGTTATAAATAACCCGACTATTGTAGAGTGTAATGTGCTTTATTCAAGCCCACGGCAGACTACAAAAGGCCATTTAGAAACACTTAAAACTAATGGGTGGACATTTGCCCCTGTTGATATAATGGATGCAGAGGGAGAAGTGAACCTGCCTGTAAAAAATGGAAAACATTTTAAAAATATAGCTTTTGGAAAAAATATTTTAAATTATGATTCTATGGTTGTGCTGACCCACTTTAAAGGTCATACTATGGGCGGTTTTGGCGGCTCTTTAAAAAATATTTCAATAGGCTGTGCATCTGGTAAAACTGGTAAATCTCAGCTGCATGAAGGCACATGGGGCGCAACTGGTGAAAAATTTATGGAAAATATGGTTGAAGGCGGAAAAGCAGTTATTGACCATTTTGGTAAAAAGATTGTATATATAAATGTAATGCGCAGAATGAGTGTAAGCTGCGACTGTGAAGGAGTAAATGCAGCAGAGCCTACTGTACCTGATTATGGAATACTTGCATCTACTGATATTTTAGCAATAGATAAAGCATGTGTAGATATTGTTTATAATATGAAAAATAATGCAGGAAAAGATTTAATTGAAAGAATAGAAAGCCGTAAAGGACTCCGCCAGCTTACATATATGAAAGAAATGAATATGGGTAATGATAAATATAAAATAGTTGAAATATAGTGCTGGTTATATATGCTTATTAATTTTGCATATTAATATCTATTTATACAAAGCTTGTATAAATTTTAAAATAATGGATAACTTTTATAATATTCTAAGCGGGGTTTAACCCCGCTTTTTTATTTTATGAAAAATTTTTATTAACATTTTTAATAAATGTGTTAATAAATAATCTTTTTAAACAATTTTTATCCTTTATTATCAATCAGTTAAAAAATTTTAAAAAAATTAGCACTCACCACTTGACAGTGCTAACAAATTTTATATATTTATGAATATAAAGCGAAAAGCAAAAAACATAACATACATAAAAAAGGAGAATAAAATATGTTACCAGTAATTTTAAATAACCAGCTTTTTAAAGATTTACTTAATAATGACTTTTCAAAAGAAATGGAAAAAGTATTCCGCAGAGGAGAATGTGATTTAATGAGAACAGATATTAAAGAAAGTGATAAAGGCTTTGAAATCCATGTTGATTTACCTGGGTTTAAAAAAGAAGAAATCAATGCTGAATTAAAAGACGGTTACTTAACTATCAGCACAAATAAAAATATTGAAAATAACTCAGATGACAGCAAATATATATTAAGAGAAAGATACAGCAGCAACTGCTCAAGAAGTTTCTATGTTGGTGAAAATCTTTCAGAAGATGATATACATGCATCTTTTGAAAACGGGATATTAAATATATCTATCCCTAAAAAAATGCCAGAAGAAGCTCCTAAAAAAACTATTAATATTAAATAATCATATTAACTTCAATAAAAAAAGCCTTGTTATAAAGGCTGCCCCATTTATGAAAATAAATGGGGTATTTTTTTATATTATTTACAAATAAAATTACCTTCTTCATCTATTAAATTATGCTGCTCTAAAAGATAAACTGTATAATAAAATAAACTAGAAAGTCTTGAATTCATATTATCGTATACGCCAGAATAGTAAAACATTATTTCATCATAATATTTACCATAGACTGCCTTAACAATATCACTTCTGCCAAGTCCTTTTTCATACCTGCCTGAATATTTTATTCCCTGCATAGAAAGCATATAATAAGACATAAATAAATCTCTGCCTAAAACACGTAAATCCCCGTCATTTGCAGCTATTGTCATAGGCAGAAACATTATACCAAGAGTATACGCTTTTTTTATGTCTGATTCTTCACTTGATATGAATACATCTTTATTAGATTTATAAGAAGTATTACGGAAAATAATAAAATCTTCTGCAATTTTATCTATATTTTCTACTGTTTTTTCATCAGCAATAGATAAAGCTTTTTCTTTAAAGCATGCCCTTGCAGAATAAAAAAGCCTGTCCATATATGATATTTCGTTATTATTACAAATTGCTTTATCTATTGGAAACTCTGCCTTTTCACAATCAAAAGATGGTTGAAATTTTTGCTGTAGTTTTGATGTTTTATAATCTTTTCCAAAAGTAAAAATAGATACTACACTGCCCTCTTTATTTAATGTGTTATCATAAGAAGCAAAAAATGAAAAACACTCGCTTTCTTTAATCTTTTTGCTGTCTTTATCATTTATCAGTATTTGATTTTGGTTTTTTGCAGGTATAAAAAAAGATATGCTGTCATCTTTATATTCTATACCTTTTAAATTACCTTTTTCATCAAGTACAGCCTCACCATTTAATGTAATCTTTTCGCCTTTATTATATGATACAAAAAGCTGATGATTTATGCCATATTTTGATGTTTTTGATTTGTCATAACTTGTTTTAAGTAAAAACTTATCGGCTGTGTAACATTTTGATACAGGCTCTGAAAAAACATAAACTGGCAGCATTAAAATTATAAATACACTTAATAAACTTACTCTTTTCATAATATTCTCCACTATACTACTTTATATTTCATAGTAAAGTATGGAATATACATTGTCAAACATTAATTATACTTTATCACATTAATTAAACAACATTATAAATTATTTTGTTTAAATTAGTCTTTTAAAAAAAATATTTTTATGCTAGGCTTAATAATATTTAATATTTAAGAATTAATCAGGGTAAATCAAAAATGAAAAATATAATTAATTTAATGCTTTGTATTTTGATTTTTACTACTGCATGTAATAAAAATTCAAATATAAGCAGTGATAATCAATCATTTCAAATAGGGATAGCAGTAATTAACAGCCACCCTGCTCTGCTTGAAATTGAGCGCGGTATTAAAGACGAATTAAAAGCACAAAATATAAATGCTTTTATTGACAGTCAAAATGCTAATAATGATGCAAATATAATTAATGCTATTGCATCAAAATTTGCATCAGATAAAAAAGATTTATCAATTGGTATAGCCACCCCTTCTGCAGTTGCTCTTGCAAATGCCATAAAAGATAAGCCTGTACTTTTTGCTACGGTAAATGACCCGGTAGGTGCGGGACTTGTAGACAGCCTTGATAAAGGGAAAGGTAATGTTACAGGTCTTTCTGATGCTATACCTATAAAAGAACATTTAAAAATATTCCACTCAATTTACCCATTTAAAAAACTTGGGTTTATATACAGCAGTGCAGAAAAAAACTCTGTTACAATGTATAACCAAACAAAAGATGCCTGCAAAGAAATGGGAATAGAGCTTTTACCTGTAACAATTTATAACCCGTCAGAAGTAAATATGGCGGCAGAAAGTTTATCAGGCAAAGTGGATGCCTTTTATGTTGTTACAGATAATACACTTGTTTCAGGAATAACTGCCTTAATATCTGCAGCAAAAGCAGCAAAAACACCAATTTTTTCAGAAGACTATATATCTGCTGAAAATGGCGGCATACTTTATGCAATAGGGTTTGATTATTATAAAGCAGGCAGGAAAACAGGCAAAATGGCTGCTGAAATTTTAAAAGGGAAAAAACCTGCCGATATGCCTGTTACTTTTATGGATTATCCTGAAGAATCTCTTATGGTAGTAGATATGGATAGAGCAAAAGCCTTAAATATTGCAATACCAGAAAACTTAATTACAAAGAATACAAAAATAATAGAAAATAA